>CAZSOG010000219.1:0-7291 GCA_964607555.1 uncultured Pirellulaceae bacterium
CAACTCCCGTGGCGGCTGAACCGCGATCCAAAAACTTGACTCAAGATCATCAAATCTCCACCCATAAGGTCTCTAACTCCCTGGTCCCTTGGGTGGGAGTGCGTCGCTGTCCGTTTGTTGCCGAAGCGGGAGATCAAAAAAGAAGACGTGGTTCTGGTCGGTTTCGGTGGAGATTTGCTCGGGGGGGATGAGGAGAACATCGCCAAGGATGGTGCGGTCGACGATCGCACCGTCGGGTCCGGTAACAAGGAATTCGGCGGGGTGGACGAAGATGATGAAGGTGCGGTTTTCCTTCGAGCGGGACTTGACGATAGGGTCGTTCGTTTTGGGGCCGAACATTCCGCCGGAAGGACAGATCAGGAAGTCGCTTCCTGCCTGGCGAAAACGGCGGACGATGTCTTTTTCGGTGCGGTCGGCACAGATGAGGAGACCGACGCGACCGTAAGGGGTGGGGAAGACCAAAGACGTGTTGCCCGGCGTGTTACGCACGAGCTCGTGGCCGAGTTTCTGCTTGTGGTACTTGCCGATGAGCTTGCCGTCTGGGCCGATCAAGACGGCGGTATTGTAGCGGTGTTGACCTTGGGCCTCCAGCATGCCGGCGACGAGGTAAATGTCGAGCTCGGCGGCCAAAGCGGCCAGTCGGCGGTAGAAGCGGCCGCCGGGAATCGGTTCGCCCATGGCCCGATAGGTCTTCAACGGGATCGATTTGTCGGCGATGGCGTAGCCGTCGAGAAAGCACTCGGTAGTGACGACGATCTTCGCCCCGCCCGCGGCCGCTTCGCGGATCATCGGCGCGGCGCGGCGGAAGTTGGCTGCCTTGTCGCCGCGGATCCACTTGAGGACGATTCCGGCGACGCGAACGGTCCGGGGCGCCTGGTCGGCGCCAGGCGGTGCGGGCACAGCCGGATTGGGATCGGCCAGGAACGTGGCAAGGACGGCAGAAAGGAAGATGCTTGCAAGACGCATGGATCGGACTCCGGCACTCTGCTTGGGACGACCTCAGTCATGATATCATCGATACTCCGCTGAAACTATGTCACGTTGAACACCGCGAGCCGTCGAATCCGTGGCGTGGCTTTCGCCTCGGGGACGCGCAACCGCACCGCCGCTACTTCGATCGAGTCAAAGGACTGAATCCGCTTGTGGCCGACACACTGGCCCGAGCAAAGAGGCTGCCACGTTCCGCCTGGAACGAGCCCCTCCAGAACGTACTTACGGACAAGCTCGCCGTGCGCGATATTCTCCATGGCGATCATATGATTGATGCGCCCGGGCCCGGGCAGCGTCAGTTCCACGGTGTTGCCCACGCCCGCCGTTTCCGCCACGGGTTTTCCAAACCGCCGGCGCACCTCTTTGCCAAACTCGGCGAGTCGCTGAATGTCGTGCTCCGGGACAAGACCTTCCGACGTAATCACCTCGCCCAGAAGCAGGTTGCAGTTGTGCCCCACGGACGCGTTATACGAGCCCAGCAGCCCAGCAAGTGATTTCACGTTCCTCTCCTGGCCGGGTTTCCAGAACCAGTTATGGTTGCGCAGCGGCGTGTCGGCCATGCCCGGCGACCAGATCGTGCCGTCCGGATCACCACTGGCCAGGCACCGTTTCCAGGTCTTGTTATTGTGTCCGACGGCGCCATTTTTCCCAGCGGGCATGGTCGCCCAGCAGGGCGTGGGCACGCGCCCCGCCTCATTGCCCACCCAGCGATGATCCGAGCGCCGCGAGCTGTTGTAGAAAACCGAGTTGGGTTGATACTTCGCGAAGATGGGCAACACGTCGGGCCCGCCTTCGTGGGGCAACTTCACGCCCGCGTCAAACCAGATCTGTACCAAATCGCCGTAGCGCGAGCACAGTTCTTCCAGTTGCTTTTCCGCGATATGGTTATAAGCCTTCTGTTTCTCCGTGCCGCGGCCCTTGCCCCAGTCCACGTAGTGGCCCCACACGGTCTGGTATGCGTTGCGGTGGGTGCTGTAATAGATGCCCGGTTTGATGCCGGCCCCGCGACAGGAGTTGACGAAGTCGCCGACAACGTCGCCCTTGCCGTCCCGCCAGGCTGCCTGTTTGAGGCCATATGGGTAAAGGTCGCTCTGCCACTGCATGAAGCCACTGAAATGGGTTGCGGTGAACACGGCATACTTTGCCCCGGCCGCCTTGGCAGCTTCGATCCACTGGTCGGTATCCAGCCTGGTCGGGTTGTATTTCGCCGGATCCACGCGTTCGCGATGCGTGTTGTTGCTGGCAAAGATCCCCGCCGCAATGGGTAGATCGAACGAGTAGAGCAAACCAATCTCGCAATCCTGCCACGTCATCTGGGCACGGGTCGGACGCGGTAGTTGCCGATCGCCAGTCTCCTCCGCTCCAAACAACAAGCCAGGCCCCAACGCGGCACCCGCCATCAGCGCGCCGCCGCGTGTCAGAAATTCGCGTCTTGTCGTCATCTTCAATTGTGTCCTCATTTCCACGTGTTACATAAACGGTAGCAAGATCGGGACAATCGTCTCTATTTTACCATGCGGAGGGCCGATGACCAGCAACGATCTTCTCATGAATATCAGTAGCCGTTCGAGGATTTCTTCAATCGATTAGATGCCCGTGAATGGTCATGAATCTCAGACATCGAGTCCCATTTTTCGCATGAGCGTCAAGGCATTGGTGGTTCGAACGACGCCGGGCCGCATCTTGTAATCGAAGCAGAGGTCGCCGTCGACCAAGCGGTCGACGAAATGGACGTTGGCCGCGCGGTCGCCCAAGTTGTCCACAATCCGTGTCAGCTGTAGATCGTGCGTTGTTACCATGCCAACCGCGCCGTGGTCGACGAGTTTGCGGAGCACGGCCTCCGCGCCGACGACTCGATCACGTGAGTTTGTCCCTTGCAGTATCTCATCCAAGAGAAACAACAGCGGTTGCGGTCCGGCGTCCGCCAGATCCAAGACACGCCGCAATCGCAATATGACAGCGAGGAAATGCGACGTTCGGTTATCCAGTGAATCTCGAAAACGCATTGCCGTACCAATTGCAAAGACGGAGGTTCGCAACCGCTTGGCACATACGGGAGCACCGCAGCGCGCAAGCACGGCATTCACGCCGACGGTACGCAACATAGTGCTTTTCCCGGACATGTTGGAACCGCTGATCAGCAGCAATTGCCGCGCGCTATTGAGAGACACGTCGTTGGCGACACGTTCCGTCGTTGGGATGAGCGGGTGCCCCAACCCGACGGCTTCGAAACAGACAGCGTCTTCAACGACGGTTGGGAAGATTGTATCGGACTGTTCGTCGGCGTACTGTGCTAAGCTGGCCAGTGCCTCGAGCTGGCCGAGTCCGCGAAGGCCATGCCGCGCGGCCGCTGCAATCCTCCGTCGCCATTGCTCCGACCACGGCACTAACTGGCAGAAAAAACACGCCAGCACGGGGAACTGGATCAGGATCCCGTACGCGATACGCGTGCCGCGCGAAGGAGACTTGCCGGCGGCGAAAACCGAATCGGCGATTTCGGCCAGGGCGGGCGAAGCGAAATGCGTGTCTTTCAGTGTCGCGGTGAGGCGCGCCAGAAATTCCAGCGTCGTTGTCGCACGATATCCATTGACGCTCATCGTCCGAATGCCACGGCGGAAACACGCATAGAATCCCAACTCGAGCATGACAGCCGCGCCGAGTGCCCAAACGCCAACCTCAAGTGCGAGCCAAGCAACGGCCAACGCGACAGCGGCGACACCCGCGCCGAGCGCGGCGGCGCGCGCCAACTCGCCCGAAAACGGGGTGTCCGCATCACCCCATGCGGCTAGTGCTTCCGGCCTGAATCTGCTTGGATCCAACGCAACAACCGCCAATTGCTCACGAAATTCGATCTCTAAACGCAGCTCATCGACAGCTCGCTGCCGGCGTTGGATTTCGGGTAACTTGGCCGGACGAATCAACCAATCGGCGAGCGTGTCTTGCCCGACCGAAGTTCGCGCCGTCGACAAGAATTGAAAAAGTGAACCATGACCGAAAATGTCCAAGTCGTCCAGGATCAGCTCATCTTCACCAAGGTAACGCTGTCCGGAATCACCAGCTGATGACCACCGGCCTGCGATACGTGCGATCCCATGCCGGTAAAACTCCGCGCCGCGCCGTGCTCGGCAAAGTCCTCGGTGTATTCGATCTTGGAGATAAACGGCCGGTAACAGGAGCAGCAAGGCCGGCAGAAGGGCCGCGGCAACCGACGGGTCAAAGACCGCATAGCCGATCACACCGAAAATGAAAACGCGTTTGGTCTTGATGAGACGTCGCAAACGCGTCGCGTGGCGAATCGCCTGAACGCGCCGGACTTCCAGATGTGCGCGATACGTGTCGAATTTAGTCGCGTGAATATCAGCAGCGTTTTTCGTCATCGGCTATCCAAGGGAGCCCAAATTATCCGAATCGTCACAACGTCCCGCTCCAATCGCCGCGTGGCCCCGGCCAGTGGACAACGTCATCACACGAATCGTATTCGACCAGAAGCCGTGTTTATTGTCGCCACGAGTATACGGTCTCGATGGCATTAACTCCATATTATGCCGCCGCCACTTTGAAATGTCCTGTGCTAGTTCGACCAGCGGGAGAACGGACCGCGTCAATTTACTATCCAGTCGGACGAACCTAACCGCCTGTAGAATAGCTTGGCCAAACGATGGCCGACCACCAACGTGGCCAACGACGCCGCCCACGCAAGCACTACCACGACCACCGCATGGGATATGGATATCTTAGCGGAATCGCCCGAACTGAACAGCATGACCATCGCGATCGCACTCGGCCCGGCAAGCAGTGGGATTGCCAACGGCACGATGAAAGGCTCACCCTCAAGTTGGTCGTCACCGAACACGCCACCGCGCAACGGAAACATCATGCGCAATGATATGAGAAAAATAATCACGCCGCCGGCAATGCCAAGCTCCGGTTGCCGAATGTTCGAGAACTCGAGCAACGGCCTGCCCAGAAACAGAAAGAATAGGAGCACGGCCAGGGCAATTAGATTCTCGCGCACAATGATCCAGGCACGCCGCTGTTCGGGTACGTCCTTCAACAGCGTGATGACCAGCGGCGTGTTGCCAACCGGATCCAGGATCAAATACAACGTGAGTGCCGCGGTCCAGATTGTCATCAGATCGGAATCCCCGATTTATTTCGGGCCGCCGTCGTGACGCGGGTTAAACACCAACGTCCCGAAGTTGTGAAAGTCGTGAAAGCTCGCGCCGACACGGGCCCAGTCCCAACCGGTCGACGCGCCTCCGTCGTGGTCGATTCGATAGAAGTTGGCGCGCCAGCGCGTGCCGGGCCGCGGCGGGACGTTCCCCAACGGTTTGAGCAACTCGTAGGGAATAAACACTTCGGCGCGCCAGCCGGTCACCGCCGCACTTGAACGCCGTACACCACCCGACGCCGTGACCGCCTTACGCGTTCGCCGCGCTCCATCATAATGCCAGGGCCGCCACCCGAGGAACTGACCGTCCACATTGGGGACCAGGATCGGCAGCTCGTGACCGAGCGGTGAAATCTCGTATTCAAAATAGATCGGATGATGCGTGTCGGTCCAGAAGAAGCACTCGAATACGTCTTCCTTCCACAGGTCATCAAAGTCGTGCGTCATGCTGGTCGTCAGTTTTGCATCCGTGCCATCCATCAGCACGTATAGCCCGGTCTTGGAATAGAGGACCTTGAACCGTGCCTGGTAAGCATGATGCGCATTTGGCCGCCGCGTCAAATTGACCCAGTTCGCCTTGTCCCACGCCGGCGCATCGCCGCGCCCGGTGACCTCGAAGTCGTCGCATGCATTGACTCGGAGAACCGGTTTGTCAACTATCGGTTCAGCGGCCTGGAGCCGCAAGCCGCCCCACCAGATCAGTGCCAAACTGAACAAACAGAATTGGGCGCGCAGTGCGCGTAGCCGCGCGCGGGTTTCCAAATCGGCACGTGCCATGCTGATCTCCTTCGTTGATAAGTTGCGAGTTTAGCGCAAGATACGCCCGATAACGCGGGTGGGCGATCGGATACCCGGGCCATCATCGCGGCAATCTAAGTTCCCGGCACAATCGGTCCTTTCCAGACACTGCCGCCGAAGGTCGTGGCGTAGAGGACGGCCGCATCACGCGGATCAAACGTGACGCGCTGGATATTCGCGAACGGAAGCTTGGCAAACGGCTGCCACGTGCGGCCATTGTCGCGCGACAGCCATAGCCCGGCACCGGGCGCGCCTTCGGTCAACGTCATGTAGATCCAGCCCGGAAACTTGGGATGAAAGTAGCCGCCGAACGTCTGGCGTCCCTGACGCCCGATCCGCCGCCACGTCGCACCACCGTCGGTGGTGCGGTACAAACCGCCGGTCTCGTCATCCCAAGAAGTATCGCACGTTCCGGCCAGAATAACCCGGCTGTCCTCCGGATGCACGCTGATGTCCTTGAGGTAACGAAAAGGTTGCGACCGATTGATTTGCGTCCACGACTCAGCGCCGTCTCGCGAACGGTAGATACCGACCCCCTCCTTCACAAACGGTTTACCAGACCCGGGCCGTTTCGCACAGACGCTGGCCAGGAGCGTCCCATCGCGGTGGCGGATCACGCGATAGGCACGCATGTTACCTGCATCGCCAAAGCCCTTCGATTTCGATTGCCAGGTCTTCCCGGCGTCGGTCGATTTGTAGATGCCCGCCATGAAAACGGCTGCGTACAGGGTCCGATGCGACTCCGGACTGCTGGGATCGACAACGATCGATGTAACCGGTCGCGCCGGTAGCCCCTTCGCTTCCGCATGCCACGTGGCGCCGAAATCTCGTGAAACGCATACACCGCCCGGACGGTCATGACCATGTCGCTCGGAGATGATATTGTCGTTGGGGATGTCATGCACATCTGAGAACGCGCCCCACATCTTGCCGGGAACTTCCGGATCAAACACGATTTCATAACACGTGTTGCGCCACGGTGCCCAGGAGTGTGGATCCCACCAGATCCAGGTCTTGTCGGCGTCCAGCGACCGTGCGAACCCGATGTCCGTGTACGCGATATAACGCCGGTTCGGTTCGAATGGATCGATGTAGTAATGCCATGTCGTTGTGACGACCAACCCGGTATTCAGCCAGGCGCTGCCCGGCCGAGGGTCCTGGCCGGGCGCCGGGCGCGTATGCCCATTGAACCACGTCGCGCCGCCATCGTGTGTGATATGCACATCGCCACGGACCATGATGATGCGGTCCGGATCGCGGTTGCATATCGCGACTCCAAACGGCACGCCGCCACTTTTCCAACTCTGGTTGGTTGACGCCGTCACGTAGTTC
>CAZSOG010000220.1:0-7271 GCA_964607555.1 uncultured Pirellulaceae bacterium
AGCGTCTCGTCGTGGCGACCGTCACATCGCTTGAGACATCTTGGAAACGACCGCACCGTGCCGGTCTGTCAACACGGCGGACAGGTTCTCGATGCACTATGACACACTTGCGTCCTCATATCACCCGGGCCGTCTCTTGCGCATGCCACGACTCCGTTTGGAATGAATGAAGACATTCTGTCCGCGTCCGGCACGCCGTGCGCGTTGGATGCACTTCATCAAAAACACACACTCTTCATCGTTTATTCATAAACACGTGCCACTCTTTAACTCGTCTTTGGCGTCGTATATGATACTTTCTCGCGAGTGTCCTGATCGTACTGATTGACTGACCGAATGAATGATTTGGGAGACCGGCAACCGTGCCTAATTTTCTTGCGATAGCGGCCGCCATCGGTTTGATCATGTTGGTTCGAGACTGTGTCGAGGTGGGTCGCAACGACGGGGCCAATCTGGTCAACGCCGTATTTGGCGCGCGCGTGCTGCGTCGGCGCACGGCCGTGTTCATCGCCGGCGCGGCGGTTATTCTCGGTGCCACGTTTTCCGCGCCGGTCATGGAGACCGCGCGCAAGGGGATCTTCGATCCAACCGTGCTCACCTTGCAGAAAGCGATGGCTGTCTACGTGAGTGTTTATTTCGTGGACACCGTGCTGTTGTACGGTTTTTCGGGGTTTGGACTACCCGTCAGCACGACCGCCTGCCTGGTGTTTGAATTGGTCGGGGCGGCGTTATTCTTGAGTGGCCCGAAAAACGTGAACTGGGACAAGGTGACGACAGTGATCATCAGTATCATCGTGTCGATCATCGTCAGCGGTCTGGCGTCGTTCATGGTGATGCGTGTATTTCGTGGCGCGGTACGCGACAAACCGACTGACCGTGAGACCGTGATGTTGCACGGTCCATGGATCACGGGCGCGATGTTCACGTGGCTCACGTGGTTCATGGTCTTCAAGGGGCTCAAGAATCTCGACCTGATCAAGACGGTGCGTGCCGAGACATTCGAGGCGTATGGCCTCTGGCTCGCGTTGCTCGTCCTTTGGGCGTTGTTCACGTTTATTACCCATATCGCGTTGGTGATTTCCTACCGGCATGGGTACAAATATCTATTTGCGTTAACCGCCGTGGCCGGCATGGTGTGCATGGCTTTTGCGTTCGGGCAGAATGATTTGGCGAACGCCGCGTCACCGGGACTTGCCGGGTTCACGCTCTGGCAGCATGGTGGCGTGCCAACCGATTTGGCCGACATCGCATCCAAGGTCCCGATACCCAAATGGGCGCTGTTCGCGTGTGGCGCATTGATGGCATCCGGAATGCTCACTCGGTATGCCCAGCGCGTCACGCGCGCCGAAGTGAACACGGGCAGCCAGTTCGATCAGGTCGCGCTCTACGCGCCGCGCTGGTGCATCGGGTTGGCGCGCATCTTGCTGGGCATTTTGCCGGCCCGCAAGTCGCTCGCCCCAACCCAGCGAATGACGGAAACGGGCAAGAAGGTCCACTATGATGCGTTGCGTGCTTCCGTGATAACGGGGGTCAGCGCCAGCGTCATCGCGTTTGCATCGGGACGCGGCTTGCCCGTGTCGACCACCTATGTCGCGTTTGCCGCCGTGTTGGGCACCGGCATGTCCGACCGGGTCTTCGCGCGCGGCGACGCGGATCTGAAGATCGGACGCGCGATTTGGGTGATCACGTGTTGGTTCCTCGCGCCCGTCCTGGCCATTATTGGCACCGGACTCGTCGCCCAGCTTGTGTATCAGTTAACTACCGTTGGCCTGGCACTCTGTATTTTCCTGAATATCGCCGCCCGGTTCGGACTGAAGAAACGCGCCGATGCTCACGAACAGAAATATCACGGTACGCATTCGTCGGACGCCGCTCCCGGCACGGATCAAAAGACGGCAGCGGCAGATTGCTGAAGCGATGGGTGAGTGCGCGGCGAAACGGGCAAGAAAATCGTCGGCACGCATAGGGAACGAATCGTTATTAGTGCCCTTATGGGCCGGAATTTGATGATCTTGAGTCAAGTTTTTGGGTCAGATTACGCATCGAGGTCGTGGACGGGCAGAAGCTGGGGATTTGCGTTGCTCGGAGGGCGCAGGGGAACCGGACAGGGGCATGCGATTGGGGTTGCGCGCGGTCGGTTTGGAAAACCGACCTACGTGTGCCGCCCACCTGGATATCGGGCGGCGCTGCCAATCGCTTTTTTGGGCGCTACACGTAGCGCGGCTCTCCGAGCCGTCACGGCCCCGGGGATCCGTCAGTTGGTTGGAGGCAGCGCCTCGTTAGATTCTTAAGTTGTCACATGCGCGCACCGTGCTCCTACAGCCTACAGCCTTGCGGGCGAAGCCCGCGTTAGGCTCTCGGGGCGGCACCGCGTTTCGTTCTAAGAGGCTGTAACAAAACTGCTTCGGCAGAGTTATCATCCGCTTCTTCGACGGACGTGAACGTCCATCGTACATCTTGGAAGCTGAGTTTTGTTACAAGTTCTAAGGGTGCGCGCCGTCCAGCGGACGCCGCATGGCCCGGATGCGGTCGTACTCGAAATGATACTGGCCATCGTGTTTCTTGTAGCCCACCTGCGTTGCGTAAAACAGGTAGAGCCATTTTTGGCCATTGATCTTCGTTACCAAGGTCTGTGGCACGTGACACGCATCGGCATCCGCGTCGGGTGGAATGTAGTCGAGCTTGCGCCATGTCAGGCCGTCAGCGGAAACGGCCTCGCGTAATTGACGACTCATCCACCCCGACTGGCCCGGCTTGATCGCGTACCCACGCGGATCAGAAAAACAGTGATAGCCGTCGGCCAGTCGGACCACCTCCGGGTTGGGCCAGTTCTTCAATAGAGGCTTGCGTAGATCATGCGTGATCCGGAACCCGCCCTCGCGTAGAAACTCGCCGGTGTTCTCGGCATGCCCCATGCAAATCCCCGTGTCGGCCAAGTGGTAGTCGAACCACAACTGCCATTTGCCGCGGTCCCAACTAAGTGACGGACGATGGAAATCGCCCGTCCGATCTGGTTCCGGCTTCGGCGGGACACGGTCGCTGGCCCGGATCAGCAGCGGCCGAGTCGACTTCGTCCAGTGAATCCCATCCAACGAAACCGCGCCCATCACGCATTGGACCATGTCCGATGGATAGCCGGCCGTATGCGCGAACACCTTCGATGTCGCGCTGTATGCCATATAAAACCGGCCGTCTTTCGATACGACCGAAGGATCGCCAACATGCCACGCCTCGTACCATCGTGTACTCGCGTGCACCACGGGCACCCATCGGGTCGGATCCATCGTCTTATCCCATGTGCCTGATCGACTGTAGACTTCCCATGATCGCAGGTCTTTCGAACGCGCATGAAAAATCGCGTCGCAACCCGGTACGCCCGGGTTCAACCCAATCGCCCAACCAAAAAACCACATTTTGTAGCGGTAGTCCCCCGCCGTCTCGACAACACACGGGTTGTACATGTTGTGAAAATTGGTCAGCAGCACGTGCCGATCGCGCTGCCATGTCGCGCCGGCCGTGACCACGATGATGACAAGCCATACCGCGAGACGAACCCAGCGTGACCGGGATTTCAGGAAAGACCGGCGAATTGGGGGACATGGACAATGGCGAAGTCTCACGCCACGGTCGTCCGGCCGACGTGAATCAGTGTCACTCATGGGCGTAACATCCCATCGCAAGAGTTGGCAATCCACACAACGGCGTGGCGGATAGGGCGAACGGCGGTTGCGTGTGCGGCATCCAGCAGACCGCGAACCACACGGCGTGTCATTATGACGGATCCAGCGGGCCATGGCAACAAACGGTCAAAATTAGCCCATCATGGGCGTGATCGATCTTGCACATTGTTGGCATAATCTGTTAATCTCCCCGCCTGCCGGTGCGCGGCGGGACCTGCGTGGCCCGGCGAGCGAGCCATTTGTGGCGAGATTCCATTACCAACTAGCAATGCGCAATGCGGGCGGGGAAGCCATGAAACGCGTTATTGAAGGGATGCCAACAAGTGCTTTGTCCTGGCGGCTGCCGTGGGGAACTGCCGCGTTTCTGGTCGGCGTGGCCCTGGTAACGGCGATGCCATCGATCGCATCCGGTGCGGAGGCCCAGTGGATTTGGTCGCCGAAGCACGCCAAGGACAAAGTACCGGAGGGTGCCTGCCATTTTCGCAAGTCCTTTAGCTGTCGATTTCCCGAGCGTGCCCAGATCAGCATAGCGGCGGACGACCAATACGAGTTGTACGTGAACGGTCACCGCGTCGGCACCGGGCGCTCGTACCGCGAATTCGACGAATACAATGTCACGAAGCTGGTCAAGCAAGGCCGCAACACGATCGCGGTTCGCGTGCTGAACCGCGGCGGGACAACCGCCGCGTTGGCGGCGCGTGTTTTCGTGAAGGAGCGTGGCGGCAGCTGGCTGACTTACTCGACCGATACGACGTGGCGCACCAATCTGCGGCCTTTTCCGCTCTGGAACACGACGTTTTATAACGATCGGTTGTGGGAACCGGCCCAGTCGTTCGGCGTGTTGGGAAACACGGCCCCGTGGGATCACCAGGCGGATGTCGCGGCGCGGGAAACGGATCAATCGGAGCGTTTTCGCATCGCGCGCGAATTCGAAGTTCAACGCGTCGTCAGCGCGGAAGACACCGGCTCACTTATCGCCATGGCATTTGACGAATTCGGGCACATTCTGGCGTCGCAAGAGGGGGGCCCACTGCTGCTGATTTATGACACGGACGAAGATGACATTGCCGACACGGTCCGTCCGTATTGCGACAAGGTGAAAAATGTTCAGGGCATTCTGCCGATCAATGGCCATGTCTTCGTCACCGGCGACGGGCCGGAGGGGCCCGCCTTGTATCGTCTGACGGACAAGGACCATGACGGACAACTGGAGGACGTGCACGCGCTGTTTCGCTTCGAAGGTCAACTCGGCGAACACACGGCCCACGGCCTCGCGCTGGGTCCGGACGGCTGGATATACGTAGCGGTTGGCAATCACACCAAACCCCTGGTCACCTTGGATCCGAATAGTCCTTATCACGACACGTACGAAGGCGATCTGGTGCAACCAAGGCTGGAAGACCCGAGTGGCCATGCGGCGGGCCGCAAGGCACCGGGTGGGATGATCGTTCGCACGGATCTGGCGGGAAAGCGCATCCAACTCGTGACCGGCGGTCTGCGCAACACGTACGATCTGGCGTTCGACGCGCGGGGGAACCTGTTCATCCACGACAGCGACATGGAATCCGATTTAGGAATGACCTGGTATCGCCCAACGCGCATCCTGCACGCCATTCCGGGCGCCGAATTCGGCTGGCGCAGCGGCTGGGCCAAATGGCCTGATTACTACGTCGATGCGTTGCCCGCGGTCGCCGATACAGGTCGCTCTTCACCAACCGGGTCGGTTTTCTACAATCATTTCATGTTTCCAAGCAAGTATCACGGCGTGTTGTTCCTGGCCGATTGGTCGGAAGGCCGTATTCTGGCGGTGCATCTGAAACCGGCCGGGGCCACTTACACGGCCGAAACGGAGGTTTTCCTGCAAGGGCAACCGCTGAATGTCACCGACTTGGATGTCGGCCCCGACGGCTGGTTGTATTTTGTTACGGGAGGACGCGGGACCGGCGGCGGTGTCTACCGAGTGAAATGGAAAGGGAACGTGCCCGATGCCGTGCGCGACCTGGGCACTGGGATCTCACCGGTCATCCGGCAGCCCCAATTACAAAGCGCTTGGGCGCGGCAGAAAATCGCGAAACTCAAACGGCAGTTCGGGGACGATTGGGGACCCTATCTTGTCGGCGTCGCACGCAGCGCGATGAACCCGACCCTCTATCGAATCCGCGCGTTGAATTTGATGCAATTGTACGGCCCTGCTCCATCGGCTGTCCTCTTGATCGATCTATCCAACGACAAGAACGAGTCCGTGCGGGCACGTACGGCCGATTTGATGGGCCTGCATGAAACAGAAGAAACACGCACGCGGTTAATCGAGTTACTGGCGGACTCGGATCGCATGGTGCGCCGACATGCCTGCGAGGCCCTGGCACGCGCCAATCAGACAGCACCGCCCGACAAACTGATTCCCATGCTCGGGTCCGACGATCGCTTCGAGGCGTGGGCCGCACGCCTGCTGTTGGAAAAAAGCAAACCCGATACGTGGCGCGAACTCGTCCTTGCCGCCGATGACCAGCGCGTATTCAATCGTGGCGCGCTGGCGTTGCTCGTGGTCGCTCCAACGGAAGTGAATGGCCGGGCCGTGCTGGATCAGATAAGTCAGCGCATGCACGGATTTGTGAGTGATCGTGACTTCGTCGATATGATGCGTGTCGCCGAAATTGCCATGGCACGCTGCAAAATCCCGCCCGACTCCTTGGCAACGCTCCGCGACCAGCTGGCCGACGAATTTCCGGCCGGTAACGCGGTCATGAATCGTGAACTCATTCGCCTGCTCGCCTACCTGCAAGCCGATGCGATTACCGATCGGTACATCCGCTACCTCGGCTCGGATGTCCCCAAGGAAGATCGAGTCCACATCGCGATGTACGCTTCGTATATTCGTTCCGGCTGGACAACACAACAGAAGCTGCGCCTGATCGAGTTCATGTCGCGGGCCAAGAAATGGGATGGCGGCGGGAGTTACGCGGCCTATCTGGCGAACGCGATTCGGCATTTCGCCAAACGCATGTCCGCGGATGAGGGCAATCTCGTCCTGCGCCGTGGCGCACAATGGCCGGACGCGGTTCTGGGAACACTGTACAAACTGCCGCATAAACTCGACGCGGGAACGCGGGCCGCCCTGAAGCATCTGGATGAGGCAATTGACCAGCAAGAAGATCCGTCAAGCAAGCAGTTGATGGTCGGCATCGTCGCCGTCCTGGCACGTGACGGTCAGGAACCTTCCATGGCTTACCTGCGCGCGATTTGGGACCGCAATCCCGAACGCCGGTCGCCCGTCGCCATGGGCCTCGCCCAGGCCCCCAGCGGGGACAACTGGGAATACCTGGTACACAGCCTGCCGGTTGTTGAGGGGGGTACGGCACGCGAGGTCATGCGCCGACTAAGCACCGTCGACCGTGTGCCCGACGATCCGGAATCCCTGCGCCAAGTCATCCTGCGCGGACTCGAACTGAAAGATCACGGCGCCCAGGAAGCCATTGCCTTGCTGCGCCGTTGGGCCGGATTGACATTGAGTGATTCCTCGGACGATTGGGAAACGACCCTGGCGGCTTGGCAACAATGGTTCTCGGACTCGTTTCCAGATTATCCACCGGC
>CAZSOG010000221.1:0-7262 GCA_964607555.1 uncultured Pirellulaceae bacterium
TTGCCATCACCGACATTGCCTGGGCGTTTCACATCGGGGGTTATCGAGTCCTTGCGCGCTGGCTCAAACAACGCCAGGACCGTGGCCTGACGGCCACGGACCTGGCGTTCTTCGAGCGGCTCGTCGATACGGTGCGCCACACCTGCAAGCTCATGCGTAAAATCGATGCATGCCTGAACCAACAAGTCCTGTCATGGGTGCCTCAGCCGGACGAGCCTCGGGAGCCGTGACGAACCGGGCTTCGGTGGGGCGTGCAAGGCACGAATATAGTGGGCAAGAAAATGAGAGTAAGATTGCGCCCCAAGACGCCGTCGCAAACGTGTACGACCGACGTCCACGTCCGTTGAAGAAGCGAATAGACACGCTGCCGCGAGCGGAGCCCGCGTCATGTCCTTGCCGTGTTATGTTCGTGCCCGCGCGCCGCGCGCTGGCCGCTTCACAGCACGGCGGCGACCGCGTCGCATAAGCGTGGCATGTTCTGCTCGGTCATCCCCGCCACGTTGACCCGTCCGCTGCGGACGACATAGATCGAGAACTCGCTGCGCAGGCGATCGACCTGTTCGGGAGTCAGGCCGGAAAACGAGAACATACCGCGCTGTCGGGTGATGAACGCGAAGTCGCGGTCAACCCCTCTGGCACGCATGGTATCGGCAAACAGTTGGCGCATGCCGTTGACACGCGTGCGCATGGCATCCAGCTCTTCGGTCCATTGGGCGCGCAGGGCGTCATCACCGAGCACGGTCGCGACGATGGCACCGCCGTGCTTGGGCGGGTTGCTGTAGTTGGTCCGGATACACCGTTTCAGGTGACTCAGAGCGATCTCGGCGTTGGCCGGGGATTCGGCGACCAGTGTCAGGGCGCCCACGCGCTCCGCATAGAGACCGAAGTTTTTGGAAAAGGAGCTGCATACGATCAGTTCGGGAACCAAATCGGCCATACGGCGCAGCCCGGTGGCATCGATTTCCAGGCCCTCGGCGAACCCCTGGTAGGCGAAATCGACCAGCGGCAGTAGGCCTTGCTCATTCAAGACCTGGCCAATCTCGGTCCATTGTTCGGGCGTGGGATCGACACCGCTCGGGTTATGGCAGCAGGCATGCAGGCAAACGATATCACCGGTGGGGATCCGTCGGAGCGTGCCGAGCATCGCATCAAGATCCAAGGCGGTTCCGGATGCGTCAAGATACGGGTAGTTGTCCACGGTCAATCCGGCGGCCTGAAAGACAGCCGGGTGGTTGGCCCACGTTGGCTTGCTGCACCAGATACGATCGCGCCCGGTTTTTTGCTTGAGAAAATCGGCGGCGACCCGGAGCGACCCGGTGCCACCAGGGGTCTGGGCACTGACGCCTCGACCGCCGGCAACCATCGCGCTATCCGGACCGAACAGCAGCTGGCGAACCGCCGTGCCGTATTCCGGTGGCCCGGGAATCGGCAGATAGCTCTTGTTCGTCTCGGACTCCAATAGCCGTTTCTCTGCCTCTCTCACGACCTGAAGGATGGGGGTTTTTCCCGTCGCGTCCTTGTACACGCCAACCGCCAGGTTGATCTTGTCGGGGTTGGGATCTTTCTTGAACGCCTCGGTGAGTCCCAAGATCGCGTCAGGTGGTGCCATTTCCAGTGCTTCGAACATGCTGAACACCTTTTCATGCGGCGGTCGGCCGCGGTTGATAGACACGCCACGCATTGGCCAGTGCATGACGCCTTCGGTTTGGATACACAACACACACCGGGAGAAAGTGCGGAACAACCAGCACGAACCAGCACGTGCGCGCGGTCTTGTTTTCACGACCGTTCACGTGCGCGGTTGCTCATCGTAGCGACCGATTGCTGTTCGCGAAAGAGTGCGAAGCGCGAGAATTATCAGCGCGATACGTGGACCATGAGGTATCGGCGCCGATGCGGTTCAGTGGGGTACCAGCTCACGGTCCGGTACCGGTGTCCACTGAACATCGGGTCCTGATTCGGCCGACACTTCATGGGCCTTGTCCCATTGGATACCACGCACTCCGACCAGGCGCGCGTAAATATAGAACATCGTTGGCATCAACAGCAGCACCATGACGGTCGAGGCCATCAGTCCGAAGGCCAGGCTGGTTGCCATCGGAACCAACAACTGTCCCTGGAAACTTCGCTCCATCAGCATCGGCAACAGGCCGGCCACGGTGGTAATCGAAGTCAAGAGGACGGGTCGGACCCGGCGGCGACCGGCTTCGATCAACGCCTTGACCAGCGGCAAGCCCTCCTGGAGCCGATGATCGATGAAATCGACCAGCACGATCGAGTCGTTCACGACGACGCCGGTCAGGGCGATCATCCCCAACATGCTCGGCAATGAGAACTCGAGTCCCATGACCAGATGGCCGAGGGCGGCGCCGATGAACCCAAATGGGATGATGATCAGAATCAAGAGCGGCTGGACATACGAGCGGAACTCGAGCGTCAGCAGGACATACATGGCAAGGATCGCCACGAACAGACCGTCCACGAGGCTGTCCATGGACTCCTGGGTCTGCTGTTGTTGGCCTTCCCAGCGGATATCGATTTCCGGGTAACTCGCCAAGAGTCCCGGCAGAAACTCTTGCTTGAATTTCTTGATCACACGATGGGCGTTGGCGCCGCCTTCCACGTCGGCCGATACCGTGATGCTGCGGCGCTGGTCCCGGCGGGTGATTTCCGAGTATCCGCGGCGTACTTCAATGTCCGCCAATTCACTGATGGGGCGTTCCAGTCCGTCGGCCGTGCGTACGCGGATACCGCGGAACGAGGCGAGCGAGCGCCGCTCGGCGGGCGGGTACCGCACCATCAGTTTCACTTCGTGGCGCCCGCGTTGGAGCCGCATGACTTCCTCGCCGTAGTAGGCCGCGCGCACCGTCTCCGCCAGGTCGGCAACCGTGACGCCCAACGCCTTGGCTTCATCCTTGACGCGGATCTGAAATTCCCACTTGCCGGGGCGCGAATCGTCCTTGATGTCGATCACGCCGGCATATTCACCCAGCTGCGCCTTGCACTCCTCGACCGCTTGCTCAAGCCGATGGAAGCTGTCGGGGCCGGCGCCGGCAAGTAACTTGAATTCGATCGGCTGCCCGCCCGGGCCCATCGACTGCTCTCCGAAAACCAGACTCTCGATCCCGGGAAACGCATCGCCATAATGGTCGCGCCAGTAGGCACGCCACGCCTCGACAACCGTCTCGCTGTGTTGTTCACGCATTTCCGGTGACACCAGTTCGGCTTCAACGATACCCAGGTGGCTGCCACTGGTATCTCCGCCCAAAGCCTGGTTCTCGCCACTGGACCAACCAACGATCCGAAAACGGTTCTTCATCAGCCCGCCGCCGAATTGCTTATTGACGGCCAGCAACGCCTGCTCGATCTTCTGTGTGGCCCGCTCCGTCACCGCGCCGGGCGTGCCATCCGGGAACACGATCCGCGCCTGGATGTTGCGCGTATCCAATTTAGGAAAAACCACGAACGGAATGAGACCCGATTCAAACAAGCCCCCCATCACCACCAGCGCACTGACGGCAAGCGACATGACCAGAATCGAATTGTGGATCGACCATCGCACGAATGGTATATATCGCTCGCGAATGAACCGGTCAAGCAAATTGTCGACGTGGTGATTCAGCCATCCGAACAGCACGGCCAGGCCGCGCAGCGGAAACAGGAGGATACCCAGAAAATGAAAGATCCAACTGTCCGTGTGCGACAGATGGCAGGGCAGGATGAGCATCGCCTCGGTCAGTGAAATCAGCAACATGGCAATAACCGCGACCGGGATCACGACAAAAAACTTGCCCAAGACTCCGGATATGTACATCAGGGGAATGAAGGCGATAATCGTCGTGGCGACCGATGCGAAAACTGACGGCAGGACTTCATACGTTCCGTCGATCGCCGCCTGCACCAATTTCTTGCCAAACTCGCGGTGCTTGTAAATGTTCTCGCCGATGACGATCGCGTCGTCGACGACGATGCCCAGGGCGATCAGGAACGCGAACATCGATAACATGTTCAAGGTCTGGCCGCCCGCATACAAAGCGGCACCGGCGCCAAGGACGGAAACCGGAATCCCCAACGCGACCCAAAACGCCAGCTTGAGATCGAGGAACAGGGCCAGGACCAGGAAGACCAGGACCAGGCCCTGGATGCCGTTGCGGACCAGCATGCGCATCCGATCGCCCACGTCAACCGACCGGTCATTCCAGTAAGTCAACGTGTATCCTGGGATCTTCTTGTTCTTCACATACGCACGGACCTCACCGGCCATCGCCAATAGATCTTCCGTTTTCGTGCGATTCACGGAGATGACCATGCCGGGCGAGCCGTTCACGCGACAGGTCCAATAGTCGTCGACGAAGCCGTCATGGACGTTGCCCAACTGATCGACCGTGATGACGTCGCCACTGCCGTCCATGATCACCGGCAGCTTGGCGATTTCCGCGCCGACTTCATGCTTGTTCTTGCCGCGCAACAATACGTTTTGGCCACGTGTCCGCAACGTCCCACCCGGCAATTCCATGTTCTGACGCCGAATGACATTGGCCACTTGCTGCAAAGTGAGACCATACCGGCGCAATTGCTCCTCGGGAACGTCAACGTCGATCTGGTACTTGGGCGCGCCGAGAATGGTCGATTGCGAGACCGTCGGCAGTTGTAATAGCTCGTCGCGCACTTTCTCCGCGACCTCGCGCAGTCGCCAGTGAGCTTCCGGATCGTCCGTGTCCTGTCCGATCACGCCGACCCGGATCGCCGGCACGCGAAAAGTCAATTCCTTGACCGTCGACTCCTCCGACAATTCCGGAAAACTGGGTATCGCATCGACTTCCGATCGAATCTCATTCAACACCTTCTGGCTGTTCGCGTCCGACTCGAGTTCGAGCACGATATAGCCGGCATTTTCCTGGGCGATCGCCGTCATCCGCTTGATGCCCTCGACCGAGCGCACCGCCTCCTCGACCTTCTGACAAATCCCCTCTTCGACCTCGGCGGGGCTGGCGCCCGGATAGGGAACCGTGACCAGGATCACGTCCAATTCGAATTCGGGAAACATCTCGCGGCGCAACATGCTCATGCTGGCGACCCCCAACACGAAGGTCGCGATCATCAGCATGTTCATCGCCGGGGCATTTTGCGTGGCCCACCGAATAATCGCTTTCATCAGCTCACTTCTCTTGATTGGATTTCGATGCCGCGGGGCCGATGGCACGCACCGTCATGCCGCTGCGTACCAGCTCCAAGGGAGATACCACCACCTGATCGCCCGGCCGGAGTCGCTCCCGATCCAATAACCAGATCAATGCCTGGCGGTTTGCCGTCGCCGAATCATCGCTCTCCAGCAACGTAATGAACTTCACGTTAACAATCGTCAATTTGCGGTCCCGGACCCGCCATGCGACGTTGCCGGCACGCAAAGCCTCTTCGGGGATCTCCAGCAGCGGCATGCTCGGCTGCGTCCGAATACGGACCGTCACGTACATGCCACGGACCAGTGCCGGTGGCCCGGCCGGCGCGTCACTGCGCCGCTTGAGCGGCTGGTCGACCACAACCCGGCATGGCACCGTGCGCGTGCGCTCGTCCAAGCCGATGCCATCGTATCGGGCCAGATGCCCTTCCCAGACGTATTCGAGATCGCGGCGGCCGGCAATCCGATAGACAACGTCGACCGGGCACTCCGGAATGTCGTATGCCTGTGCCGGCGTCGGCGGCCGCGGCGCGCCCGCCGACGGCGCCTGCCGATCCCATAACCAGTACAGCTCTTCCATCTCCAATTTGCACTTGACCTCGACCTTGGACGTATCTTCCAATGTGAGTAACGGCGTCCCGCGTTGCACGAACGTGTCTTGCTCGACGTGCTCCTGAACTACCACGCCGCTGACCGGGGCCGTGATCTCGGTGCGTGCCAGGTCCAGTTTCGCTTTCGCCAGTTTCGAGCCCGCCGAATCACGCACACCCTCCAGACGGGCGCGGCTCACCTTGAACAGCCGCATGCGATTCGTCAGTGAAATCAAACCGTCGCGCGCCATCAGTTCGTTGGCTTCCGCACGCTCCAAATCCGTCGACGTCACTACTTCCGCCAAATTCTGTTGCCGCTTCAACTCGCGCTGCCGTAACGCCAGCTCCTTGCCAGCAACTTCAATCTGTGCCTCCGCGCCCTTGATCTGCTCGTCGAGTTCCTTGAGTGCTACCGTCGCTTGCTCAAGATCGTTTTCCGATTGCTCCACGCTCAACTGGTAGTCAGTGGGATCGATCTTGTACAATAGTGTGCCGGCCTCGACATAGTTCCCCGCGCGACAGATGTCCGCCTGCAGTACGATGCGCCCCGCGACCTCGGCGGATAAATCGATGCTGCGATAGGGAACCGCCACCCCATCCGCCTCGATCGTCAAACCCGTTTGGTGTAGACGCACCGGCGCAACGTCGACCAGCGGGATCGTTGCTCCCTCATCCGCCTTGGCCGGCTCCTGCTTCAGGAGCTTCACGGCAATTAACGATAATCCAATGGCCACGCCCAGCACGACCGTCGATACAATAACTTGACGCCACATGCGCCCGTTCATTTCGTTCGGATTCACCATTGCTCTTCCTCGGTCAAGCCCCTCCGCCATCGTCACACGCACTCGGCCACGCTGACTAAGCGCGTGTTATAAAACGGTTCTTGCAAAACGCTTATCCGGTTCTTCGACGGACGTGGACGTCCATCGTACGTGTCTGAAATCAGGTTGTGGAACAGGTTCTAGGAGCGTGTCCAAAACCTTGGCCAGCCAATGAAGAACCTGTGACAGTACGGCCGCCCCGAAACACTATTCTACTTCCACGTTGGACGAGAAAGTCCAGCGCACTTCTTGCTACACTTTTTCGGGCTGCGTCAACTCCACGGATGCGGTGTTCAACTGCTGGATGTCCTGTTCCGTGTACGCCGGCTGGTCGTGCAACGCCGCCAACGCGATCCGAACAATGTGGTCCGCGATCTGATCAACTTGGAAATATTTCTGCCACTCGCCCTCCGGCGTCATCAACTGCACGGCCCGCCGACCCACGCGGTAGTACACGCATTGCCCAACAATACTGAATCCAATCTTGCGGCAAACGTGGTCCGGTGCACCCGCCGGGAGCAACTGCCGAATGATCCCCGTCAGAATCTGAAACTGGGGCTCGAAATAGTCCTTCACCAGACGCTGACATGCTTCGGTCGGTTGGAGGATCTCACGTAACATCAGCTGCGTGTTCCACGCCGCACGCTCCTCCTCGAGCATGCGGTGGACCAT
>CAZSOG010000222.1:0-7252 GCA_964607555.1 uncultured Pirellulaceae bacterium
TTGGAAGATGCGGCGGACGGAGTGGATAAACTGCTTCGTGATCCGGCGGTCGCGCAACTCCCGGACGAGGATTTAGTGGTGGGCGCGACCTTAACGCTTGCCCGGGCGCGGGCAAGACTTGGCCAATGGCAGGAAGTGCGGAAACTACTGCCCAGCGATTTCGATACCAAGCTGCAAGAGACGGGGCGTCACATCTGCGCGCTCCTGCGAGTACTGGACCGTACGCAAACGAACATTATGGCGTTTTTTGACGACGAGAATCTCAAGTGCATCGCCGAGCTACGTGACGACCTACTGAAAGACGACCTTACGGCGTGGGAGCGGGATAAGCTGGCCGAGGTCAAGGAACAAGCATTCACCGCCCTGGTGAACGATCCGAGTCTTTGGAAGCAGTATGGTAAGAACGACAGCATCAGGGTTATTTTCCCAGGTGGCGTAACGGTGTGGAACGACATTCACCGCGCGATCAGCGACGCCGAGCGCGACTTATCCGCGGCGTCGCCTCTGTCCGCCGCTCAGTGCGCCGCGCTCGGCAAGAGGCTGGAAGGGGCCCGTGACACGCTTGTGGAGCTTGAGACGACCGCTGACTCGGGCACCAACGTGACGATCAAGAAAACCGAGACGCGCATCGACTACTTGAGAGCGCTGGTGAGGCTCTGCGTGCCGAACGCGGGACGCGCTGATATTCTCTCGGTGCGCGATCTGAATTGGGATTTGCTTCCGGACATTGGCTTTGCCGATTGCGATCGTTTGTGTGATGCGATGCTTGACGTTCTGGAGCAGAATCTGTTGCTTGCCGAGCCACTGGATGACCAGGTGAAGGCGGTGGGCGATTTCATCACCAAGGGACGCGCGGTGTACCGAAGTGATAACTGGACGAGCTACCAGAGTCGTCTTGATGCCGTGACGACGATCCAAGCGGTATGGAACGACGGCGCGGAAAGCCAGGTGGGCGCGCTCGCCAAATTGCGTAAATCAGCGCATGCAGACGGTCTTGCGAACACCACGCGATTGCTGGTCGACGCCGGTTGGCTTGAGGCGGCCATTGACAAGTTGGTTCGTGACAAGAGCATTTTGGAATATCGAAAGGCGACGCGAGATATATCTCCCGAGCTTGATGGTTTTCCCGACGATGGCGGTGCGGCGACGGAATATATAAGGTTTGTCCTCGCGAGAAACCGCTATGAGCCGGGACTTGACAAGAACGCCATCGCGGTCCTGGAGGCTCCCTTACTGAAGGAAGAAACGGCGCGCTTCGAGGCGACGCTGACCAAGCTCAAGGACCAGCCTTTCATGAAGAACAGCGCGCGACGGGAATTCGTGCGCGGACTGTTACTCGACGCGGTCGGCGAGTTGAAGCAATCCAACGCGCCGTACGACGACAATCCGTATGTGGTGGACTCGCGATTCGGCATCAAGCAACCCGCCGACAAAGTGCTTGTCTGTCTGAACTTAGCCGAGGAATTCGGGGCATCCTTGGGTGAAGAACGACTGATACGTGCGAAACTACTTGCTGAGTACTGGTGTTCCAAACCAGACTATGAACAATGTCTGGAAACCGCGCGGCAACTCAAGCTGGATCCCGAACGGCCCGATGATGGTGCGTTGCTTTTCGTGCGTGCCAGGTCGTACGCGAATGCATACCCGGATACGGTCGCGATGGACGAGGACGCGCGGCGGCAAGCAATCGACGCATTCGCCGCGTTCTTGAAGTGGCACGCGGCGCTCTCCGTGCCCTGGTCGAAGAAGGATTGCGAGGATGTTCTGGTGCCGGCACTCTCTTGTGCCGAACACTACAAGAAGGGCATTGAGAACTTCGCGGACGAAAAGAATTCGGTCAAGATCGACCTGTTGCCGCCTGACATTCGTCCCGCGCTTGCCTGTATCTTTGGCAGCGGAGCCAAGACGCTCCAGGACGATCCGAGCGTGGAGACGCTGTTAATCAAACCGAAGAAGGACGTGCCCCCTAACCGGTTGGCGGCGATTAAATACCGGTACTTCCATTTTCGTTGCGCGGCGGCACTGGATTTGCAGCTTGAATATCTTGTTGGCCAGTTCTTCGCGCTTCGCCAATGGCTGCAATCCACACTCGATTCCGGGGACGATCGGCGTTTCTACCAGGGGTTCACCATGATGATGCCGCTTGCGAAAAACGCCTATGAGCATTTCAGCGAAGCGCGCCTGGCGAACGCGATGATGGGTGAAGCGCTTGTTTGGAGGTCAAGGTACGACGAATTGACTGGCGCCGAGAAACGGGACTGTTTGCGACGGGCGATCGAGGAGTATTTTGCCGTGGCGCTGAAAGGCGCCCCCACATCGAGGGACCTTCCCGACCTGCCGTGGTTTTATGTGTTGCGCAGCTCGGCCCGCGTGGAATATGCTTTTCGCCTGCCCCTTCGCGAGCGGCTGGAAGTTCTCAAGCACGCCAAAACGGATGCGCGTGAGGCGGCCGCGAGAATTACTCGTGTTAACACGAGCTACGAGGCCAGGCTGGCCTCCGGAAACGCGGCGGAAGACATCGCCTTCTACTGTTTGACGGAGCAGGACACCAAGATCGATAAGGGCGCGGAAGACGAGTATCGATCCGCGATCGAGAGTTTCGGGGATGCAAAGACGACCGCTAGTCGTCTGGGTTTGTCGACGGCGAAAGCCAACCTGAGTTTGGGGCGGACTCGTTTGCGCTATGCTTTCTATTTGATCCTCTCGAATGCCAGGACCGGTCACGACGACAGTACCGTCGCCCGGGCGCGCGCATTGTATGATCAGGCGATCACGGATCTCAAGGAAGCCGCCGGAGAGCGGTCGTCCGCCGATCTACCCGAGGCCGCGAGGATTCCGCCCAAAGCGATCCGCTGCGAGGCATACTATTACCTCTGGCAGGCATATGATTACTACCAGGCGGTCTTTCAGGACGATGGGGCCGACGCGAATAAATACGCACGTCTGATTGATGAACAGATCAGAGCGGCGACAAAATACGCGACGCGCTGGAAGTGGCACGAGTACCAGTGTGGGTGGGCCGCTCGGGAACTCCAGCGCAAGAATACTGAGAAAGCGAGAGAACTCATGCAGGCGGTTGTTCAGCAAGCTGATCTTCCGCCGGGTGAAAGAGACTACAACGTTCCAACCAATTCACTGGTCCAGGCGCTGGTTGTCCTCTTCCAAACAACGCCGACGATTGCACTCCGGCACGCGCTCTTTGAGGAATACCGCCGCCGGCCCTGTCTAAGTGATTCAGCTTGCCGCCAGGATACGCTGGTCGTGGGATGTCAATGGCGACTGCTGTATGCCGATCAGTGGCTCTGGCTGGAAGACCCGATACGCCGTCCAACGCGGGCGGAAAAATACCAGTCCGCAGTACGAGATTTCGGTGACGTTGCGAGTGAACTGCCGCTTATGAAGAACTGTGCCACGGAAACGCTGACGCTGATCAAGACAGCGCTGCGCGACAACAAGAACGCGGAAGACCTTGAGAGCATTCATCGGCACGCGCTGGTGGCATCGGCGATGATCAGTTATTGGCAATGGAAGAAGGACGAATCCCAGCCGCCGGGACTGCTCAATGATGCCTTTCAGACGCTTACTAAGACGCTCCAAGACTTGTTTACGAACGACCAATACACGCGCCTCGTGAACACGGTGCACAATCCAATATTGCGTCAAGAGTATTGCGGACAGGGTGCGTACGTGCCGGTCGATAACCTGCTGTTCTTCCTCGCGTTTCATTATGCGGTGGTCCAGAGTCAGCGCGCCATGGCCGTCTCTGATGATCGGCAGAAACAGACGCAAATTGTGAAGGAGGCAGCCGGCCTTTTGGACAAGGCACGAACAGCCGTACACGCTGCCGACCTGAAGAAATTCATTCAGTCGTTGGCCGGTAATTTTCAGCCGTAATTTTCCGCAGCAATTTGTAGCCCGCATCTCATAACGCGGGCTACGCCCGCAATCCAAGTAGGTCCGGCTTGCCGAGCCGGACCTGGAAACACCGTATGATCGGGCGCTGGGTCCCACCCGGCAGGTCGGACCTACTAACATGCGCGCACCGAGCGCGCATGTTATACGCGAAGAATCTAACGAGGCTACCCCTCCAACCAACTGGCGCACGACCTGGCTCTCGGCCCGTCCGCCACCGCCGGGTTGATCCCGGTGGAGCGATGATTCTGCACTACACGCGTTCCGCGGACGAAACGCCCTTTTCCTCGCATCTGTCTCGACTCAGGACTCCTCGCGACGAACTTCATGAATAATCCGGGATAGGCAAGATGCCTCGAGTGTCCAGCCCGCAAAGTTTCGCGCACCTGCCCATTCTTCGGGTGAGCAGTCCGAGTTCCCAAGTGTCGCGGCTCATTGGCGTGCTCTTCCGTTGAATACTGTCATGGCGCCGTCACATCACGTAAAGATCGCGGCCTATCCATGCCGACACCTTATCTTATATGGGTTGTCGCGTCTATGACTCGTATAGCCGTTCTTCGGTTGCTGCGCGAAGATCTCGCATACACGCGCACAACAAGTTGGGGACCTGGGCAGCCAGGTGCCGGAAGCGGCCACGAGTGGGACTCGGCGCACCGCAGCGACTCTTAAGAAAAATGTGACGGTTACCAGCACGTCATGGCTGGAAATGGAGGGATTGGACATGTTTCGATTGGCGAAACAAGTTATCGCAGCGTCCGCGACCGTGTGCCTGGCGCTGATCTGGAGTCCCTGCCATGCTTCCGCACAAGGTAGTTTTCGACCCGGCTGGAACGAGATGCGCGAGCCGTGGGTTAGCGAACAGTGGGCGGTGGACGTATCCGACCTTGTAGTCCGAGGTCAGGGGGGTGGCACAAATCAGCCAACCGGGGGCATCGGCGCACCGATGACCGGTACGAGTGAAGCGGCGGGCGCCAGCAGCATCGAGATCTCTCCCTCCTGGACCCTTGTTGCAAAATCGGTTGCCGAAACTGTTGGGAACATCAAGGAACAACTGCCCCCGGCGTCCAGCCAGGACACGGTGACGGCCCCTGAGGCGAAGACGCAAGCGGCAACCAGTGTTGGTGGCTTGCTGTCGCAGTCCAATGCGACACCGTCCGTGATTTCACAACAGCGTTCACCCATCTCATTGTCTCCTTACGTTCACGGTTATCGGGCTGGGCAGGTCTACGCGAATATCGACGGCGCGTCCGCCTTTCCCGTGCGACGCGATTTGGACTCGATGCTCAGCCGCGTCGACCCGTCGCTCATTCAGAGCATATCGATTCTGACCGGTCCGTACGGTTTACGTTTCGGACCTGGCTTGGCGTACATCGATGTTCAGACGGCCGACGTACCCTACTATCAGAACGGTTACGAGAGTCATTTTCGCACGGGCTACACGGTCCATACGAATGGCGGCCGAAATTACGGTCGCGAAACGGCGTTTGGTGGCAGTTGCGATTGGGGCTACATTGTCAGCTGGGGGATCCGCGCCGGCTCCGACTATCGACCAGGAAACGATGCACAGTTTTCGAAGATCCCATCCAGCTATGGGTCCCAAAACTTCCTTGCTCAATTTGGCCGAAAGCTGGGCCCCGACACGGAGCTTCGGCTCCGCTATCAGCGGATTGATGACTCTTTTACCGAGTATGCCGCCCAGTTTTTCAACTTGGACTTCGTGGCAACCGATGCCGTCACCCTCTCCTACATCCAGGCTGACGCCTGTGATGATGGCGAGCTACGTGCCGACACCTGGTACAACTACTCGCGTTTCGGCGGGGCCACTTTTCCCGGCAAACGCATGCCGTTTCCCGTAATCGACAAAGTGGAAGCCGCCCTGGATGACGACGCTCAGCTTCGTCCCGGCACGACGCACCTGACGGGAACCACCAACGGTGACGGTTTGTCCGCCGGTGCCCGCCTGGTCAAACGTTGGGGAGCCTTGGATGATCGAAACCTGCGCGCCGGAGCCGACTTCCATTACAACAGTCAACGCATTGGGGAACAGTTCCTGCTCACCCCGATTACGCAGCCGGGATACGGACCATTTCAAACGAACCTGCCGCGCGCGGACGTCGTGGATCCCGGGCTGTTCGTGGAAGCACGCCTGCCCTGGTCGAGCTGGCTGACGACAAGCGTTGGTGCGCGCCTGGACTGGGTCCATACGCGTGCAAAGCAGAGCCAGCTTCGAGATCCCACGTCGCTGGTTGGAGCGCCGGGGAACCTGCATCAGAACGACAACCTGTATGCGTTCTACGTCACGAACACGGTGCAAGTGAACCCTGTTTGGACGATTAAGTTTGGCGGAGGCCATTCCCAACGCGTGCCGAACATGACGGACCGATATGCCGATGGTGTGTTCCTGGGCATTATGCAGAGTGGATTCAACCGCGTCATCGGCACGCCAGAATTGCGTAAAGAACGAGCTTGGCAACTAGATCTCGGCGCCACCGCGGAGTACGATCGATTGACGCTCGGCGCCAGCGCGTTCTACTCATGGATCGACGATTACAACCTCTACATGGGAGCTCAGGTTGTCAGTCCTTCAAGTGCTCACCTACTTACCGCGACGAACGCGGAATTGGTGACACTGTTCGGTTTGAACCTGCGGAGTGAATTCCAGCTGACGGATCGATGGACCGCATTCGGTTCAGCCGCCTACCTCGAGGGACGCGATCGCGACATCCAGATCACCGGGCAAAATGGCACGGTCGACCAGCCATTGTACGGAATCGTCCCGTTGGAAGGTCGCGTCGGACTGCGGTTAGTCGACGATGCGGGCGGCGATAACTGGGGCATGGAATTCGGCGCCCGAATCGTCAATCAGCAACGACAGATCGCCCAGCTGCGCATCGGCACAACCCAGGTCGTCGACCTCGGGCCCTTGGAGACGGAGACCCCCGGATTCACCACGTTCTATGTCCGTGGCTACTACAACGCGCCACGCAACATCCACATCATCGCGGGAATCGAGAACCTGTTCGACAAGGCCTACCTGGAGCATCTTGATTTGCGTTTGCCGCCTGATCCCGGCACGAGCCTTCCCGATCCACGGTCCGTCTACACCCAAATCCTCCGACAAGGATTCTCACCCTACGTGGGTGTCGAATGGATCTTCTGAGAGGGAGGGCATGCTCTGGAACTGCCGCACGAAGGCCGGCACCAACCAGTTCGCATTTCGGCAGCCATTCCCGCGGCCGCCGATGCGTCTCATCCCAACTATGCGCTCGTGACAGCCGGTTTGCCGGCCCTCGTGGATATCATCTGCCGGAGCGTTTCCTTTCCGAAGTATCCGATTGGT
>CAZSOG010000223.1:0-7239 GCA_964607555.1 uncultured Pirellulaceae bacterium
GCAACGCCTTAGCCGCTGCGAATAGGCACAAAGATGCCGCTCGGCAAGGCGACGGGTCGAGTAGCCTTCCGCGCACGAGAAGTCGGGGTGTCAACGTCGCACCTTCCCGGCCCAGCCATTTGCCGTGGCGGTCTTTCGATACACGAAGTTGACTCGTGAAGGCAAAATATATGGAACAACAATTCGCAGACATCTAGAATTTGACAAACTGCCAGATGCAACATGCAGATTAAATGGGCAATTGTCGGGTGTCTGTGATGCCTGTTCTGTCTTAGAACAACTCAGCGGGGTGAAGCGGCTTGTTTGCGAAGTGCTTTATGGCGGAAGATTACGATTGGAAGAAGCTCTGCACATGCGCGTGAAAGACTTGGACTTCGGAGTCAATCAAATCACCGTTCGTGACGGCATTCCACACTGCCGAGTCATCAGCCCGTAACCGATATGCCACAGAACCAAGGGTCGCGGCCGAGCGGTAATTAGCGTGCTGGTTTGCTTGCAAGTCAACTCACCGCCGGCTGAACCCAAACGTTCTCGAGAATCGACCGCGCGTCTCGTTGCCGGGAATCCCACCTTCGGCGCACCATCGCCAGACTGGACGGTCCCGTGACGCTACCGTGGCTTGCGCGTCGTTTTCTTTGCGGTCTTCTTCGTGGCCTTCTTTCGCGTGGTCGCGGTCGCCGATTTTTTCACGCCGCTCTTGACCGTCTTCTTCTTCGGCACCGTCTTCTTCGGTATCGACGCGCGGCCGGTCTTTTTCTTCGCCGTTTTCTTGGCCGCTTTCTTTTGCACCTTTTTCTTAACTGCTTTATTCGTCGTGGCTTTCTTCTTCGTCACCTTCTTGCGGCGCGTTCCGGTCGCCGCCTTTTTTGAACTCCTCTTGCGTGGCATGTTTGTCGCGGCGCCGTCTCCGGATGTGTCCAGGTCGATGCCGAACACGTCTTCTAGCTCTCCGTCGGACAGCCGCTTTGCCCCGCCGCGCGACGTCGCGGCCGTGACAGCCGCCGCCGCATCGGTGTCAATGAGTTCCTCATGATCGGCGCCACGGAGCTTGAAGAGCAGTTCCGGTTCTTGATCAAGACGAGCACCGACGCCGTAGAGCGCCGCGGCCACATGTTTGCACATGACGGCCCAATCCGGACAGCTGCAATTCAGCGAGATCTCTCGGGGAAGCGGGAACAGGCCGTCACGGCGGTCCGTTACGACTTCCATGACGTGGTTCGACAGCCTGCCCTGCAGCAGTTCCAGCAAGGAACCGACATGACCGGCGCAACGCCGCTTGATAGCGGTCCATTTCTTCACCGGCAGGGTCTTGATGCGGATACGAACGTTGTAGATCTCCGACCCCGCCACCTTGGCAAGCACTTCGCCCGCGCGGATCTCCAAGTGGCAGACCGAGCCGTTGCGGACGTACGTACGGCCACGCGGCAAACGGTTGTCGTAATCACTGAACGATTCCAGGTGATCGCACCATGCTTCGCCCCAAAACGTCGTGGCGATCTTGCGTCCCGCGATTTCGACCGGCTGAATGTCAATTCCCTTCTTGCGCAGCGAATCCATTTTCTTCCGCGCGCGGGCGCGCCGCTGCGCCACCGGGACATAAGGTCGCCAGCCATATCCAGACCATCCCATGGAATCTCTCCTTCTTTGTCGTCCGTGTCACCTGGTGGTGCTACCTCCGCACCGGTTTCCGGGCGCCCATTATGCCCCACACGCCCGGTCCACGTCGAGAGCAACTAGCCGGATCAGTTCCGCATCCGTCATTTCGGTCAGCCGCTTTTCCGCTCCACCCTCCAAGACATCTGTTGCCAGTTGTGTTTTTTCTTCGATCAGCGCATCGATTTTTTCTTCGATCGTGCCGCGACAGACGAATTTGTGGACCAGGACGTTGCGCCGCTGGCCGATCCGAAACGCGCGGTCGGTCGCCTGGTTCTCGACGGCGGGGTTCCACCAGCGGTCGAAGTGAATGACGTGTGCGGCCTGGGTCAAGTTGAGTCCCGTGCCGCCCGCCTTCAGGGAAAGCACGAAAAACGGGGGGCCATCGTCGCGTTGGAACTGGTCGACAAGCGTCCTCCGGCGTTGCACGGGGATGGTTCCGTGCAATACGAGGCCCGGGCGTCCGAATATCGCCCCCAGGTAGTCCGCCAATGGGCCGGTTATTTCCCGAAACTGCGTGAAAACGAGTGTTTTCTCCTGTCGCGACGCGATTTCTTCGCAAATCTCCGCCAGTCGAGCGAACTTGCCGCTGTCTTTCGGGCGGAACAGTCCGTCGCCCAGCAGTTGGCTGGGATGATTACACAACTGCTTGAAACGCATCAGATAGGCCAACACCAAACCGCGTCGTTGCATGCCATCCAGGTTCTCCAGCGCGTCGGTCATCTCCTTGACCATCTTGGCATAAAGGGCCGCCTGCCGTTTGCTCAGCCCGCAGAACGCGCGGACCTCTGTTTTTTCAGGCAGGTCGGAGATGACGCGCCGGTCCGTTTTCAGCCGCCGCAGAATGTACGGCTGGACAAGTTGCCGCAGCGGGGCGTAGCGTTGCTGCGTGCGGGCATTCAACACCTTGACGAAATCCTGGAACTTCTTTTGCGAGCCCAGCAGGCCCGGGCAGAGAAAATCAAATAGCGACCAAAGATCCGACAGACGGTTTTCGACCGGCGTGCCGGTCAAGGCGATCCGGGCCTCGGCCCGAATCTGTTTGACAGTTTTCGTCTGCTTCGCGGCCGGGTTCTTGATCGCCTGTGCCTCGTCGATCACCGCCAGTTGCCAATCGATGTCCAGCAGCCACGTCTGGCGTTGGAGCATGGCATAGGTGGTCAGCACTGCGTCCGTGTCCTTGATCGCCAGGTCCGGTCGCCTGGCCATACGCTCCAGTTCTTCCTTGGGGGTCTCGGAGGGGTGAACGTACCGGGCGCGGAGTGTCGGCGTGAACCGCTGAATTTCGGATTTCCAGTTGGCCAGCAGCGATGCCGGCACCACCAGCAAGGTCGGCTTGATACCGCGTTTCTTCTTCAGTGCCACCAGCAGGGCCAGCACCTGAATCGTCTTGCCAAGCCCCATGTCATCGGCCAGACACGCGCCCAGCCCCAAGCGAGACAGGAACCACATCCAGCCGACGCCGGTTTCCTGGTACTTGCGCAGTGTCGCGTTCAGGGCGGCGCCCGGTTTGGTTTTCTCGAGGTTATCCGGGTCGCGCAGATCACGGAGCAATTGGCCCAGCCATTTCCCCGCATGGACGAACGACCACGCGCGCCGCTGGTCATCGTCCGCATCATCGGTCAGGTCCATCGGAGCACCCGCCAACAGACGCATGCCGTCGACGAACGAGAGTCCGTCATGCGCACGCTGCTCAACCTCCTTCCAGTGATCGAGCGCCGCGGCCAACTTGTCGTGGTCCACCTCGACCCACTGTCCCTTGAGCAACACAAGGCCCTCGTCGGCGGCTAGTAATTCGCGCCATTCGGCGTCCGTCAGTTCTTCGTCGCCCAGGGCCAGTTTCACTCGGAAGTCCAGCATGGCGTTGGCGTCAAGTTTTTTTTGCTTCTTATCGCCGATCGTGATACCCACTCGGGGCCGGGGCCGTTTCTTCCACCAGTCGGGCACGCGTACCAGCACGCCGCTTTGTTCAATGACAGGTATCTCTTGAAGGAAACGGTAAGCGTCGCGTGGCGTCCAGGCCAGTGGCTGGTAGAGATCGCCCGATTCGACCAACTGCCTGACAAATTCGCTTTTCTCCGCCGCCAACTGAACCGGCGCAAGCAGCTTGATCAGCGTCTTCTTGTCTCTTGCGCCGGCGTACTCGCGCAGCGCTTTGCTCAGTGGCTGGTACTGGACACGAGCTGCCGCCGTCAAACGGGGCGCGTAGGTGGCCAGGAACGCAAAGGGATAGTGTGGATCCCGGCGATTCTCTGCCAGATGGAAACAAACACGCCCCACCTGATGCCACAGGGCAGCGCGTTCTTTCAAGAACCCGGCGAGGCCGTCGCGGCATTTGGCCACCGCACGCCACACCCAAGCGTCCAGGTCCGCCCAGATGTCGCGCAGCACACTTTCGGTCAGGTACTCGGCGCCCTGCATGGGTGGAACATTCAGGAGCATCGTGGCAAGCTCCGCGGCCGGCGGTGGCGGAATCTCCTCGATCGCGGTGCCCGTCATCTCCGGCGTATGGCAGAGTTGGGCAAGGTAGCGTCCGCCGAAATCCCGCCAGTAGGCAAGGGACGGATCCGGCCGGTCCATCCGTTCGGTCGCCAGCGCGAAGATCCCCTCGGCCTGGCTGGACGCGAATTGGCGCGCTATCCTCTTTGCCAGCCGTTGATCGATGCCGCCAGTCGATGAATCCTCCAGCAGCCCATCCCCCTCTCGGGACGACTCAACGGCGACGACATGGCCTGACGGCGTGACGGCCAGATGCATATTCGTGGACTCCTCGGCGCGTGCGCTGCAAGAACAGTGGTTTGTCAATCGTGTACCCGGTTTGCAGGATAGCGGTAGCAAACCGACTCCGAAAGAAAGGAATGGCCTGTTTTTGCGCCAAGAAGTCAGACGCGCTAACTATTTCCCCCTGGTGTTGCGGGTAGTTTCGAGCCATGCGGTTCGATGTGCCGTGGAAACGGAGTGGAACAACGGTCAATCGGTCCGCTGTCGCGGTGCGGACGACACGGCTTGATCGCAAACGGGGATTTGAAGCCTTTGACGGCGTCCGCTATCAAGGAACACTAATTCTTCGCTGATCAACACTAATGACACCGCCCTGGAAAGTCTGCAACACTCAACAAACATCCGGCAGGTCGTAGAAAAGTCGTAAGCATTTCAAGATATGGTTTTCCGATCTTAGCGCGAATTAGCGTCGATTAGTGTTCTTTTTCTCTTGGTCCGTGAACGGTTACCGGGATTTGAAGTCTTTGACGGCGGCGTTAGATCGACTCGGGCGCGCACCGGCAGCACGGAAGCAGTGACGTGCCCCCTGACGAATTCCCAGACACGCAACATGTTGACATTCCGGCTCGAGTCAAAGGCGGGCAAGCTGCGATTCGCCACAACCTGCCGGATACAACATGCGGATTCAATGGACAATTGGTGTCTGGGATTATTAAAGACAGGTGGCCCAGCTAGAAGAGAGATTCTACTTGCAGCCTGAGAATTTGGTTGCCCCTCTTGAAGATCAGGTAAGATATCATTGTCGTATGGCGTTATTCCACGGTGACAGAAATCACTCAATACACAAAAGTCGCGATGTCCAACCACCGACCCGCTCGAAACGCGTGCGATCATCAACATTTCAAGGAAACGAGGGAAACCATGTGTCCGGCACGAGCTCTCGGAATCGTCTTTTTCGTCGTTAGTGTCTCGAGTTGGAATCCCGCCGCGCTTGCCGAAGAAAACGGGCACGCCACGGCGGATCTACAGGTACCCAGTCTCCCGGACGAGAATCTGGTTACGGCTTACCAGCATGCCGCCAAGGGCAACATCCTGGCAGCCGTCAACCCAAAGATCTTTCCCGGCTACTTTTCGGTTTGTGCCGACGGACGTGGATTTGGAGAGGGCAATACTTACCCATCTCTGGACGGCCACCAGATGACCGCGGCCTTGCTGTGGTTGGGAAGGGTCGAAGTTGTCAAGTCCAACTGGGACTATGTGCGCTCATTTCAGCAACCGAACGGCCGTTTGCCGCTGGCCATCCTGCCGTCATTGGCGGGTCGGCAGGTAGGATCGGGGGACATGCGCGCGACCGTCGCCGCCAATGGCGGCCTCTATCGGCATTGGGTCCCCGGCAATCCACTGGCCGCGCTGGCGAGCCCGACGTTTATCCAGAACGCCGACGTCATCTACCGGCACTCGCTCGACCGCGATTGGCTGGAAGCACAGATCGGTTCGGTAAACCTGGCCGCGGACTACCTCATGACGCTCACCTCGCGCGAAGGTGTTGTGCGTGGCGCGGGGTACTACATCGAGCGTCCGACGCGGATCGAGTCGGATGGCGTGGCACAATGTCATGCCGTGGACGCGTTCCGCCGCGTGGCGGCCCTGAACCGAGTGCTTGAGCGGGAGAAGGCGGCGGTTCACTACGAGCAGATGGCTGACCGGATTGCGGCATGCTTCACCGCGAAGTTCTGGACCGGCACGCATTTCGCGGAATACTTGCACCCGACACGCGGGCTAATCTCCGCACACGGTCTGACCGACGTCGATTGGGCAGCGCTGGCGACCGGCGTCGCTTTGCCGCGGCAACAGGCGACCTTGTGGCCTCGGTTGCGCTCGGAAACGGCTTTTTACTATGGCGGCATGCCGACTGGCATCAGCACACGTCCCGAGACCTACGAGGATTGGGAGTTCACGTATCCCGACCGCCACGACTTGGCCGCGATGGGCCGTGTGTGGTTCCTTGAGTCTTGGGCGCGAAGTCGGTTTCACGACGCGGCGGGGCTGCTTGATGGGCTGCATCGTGTCGCTGATGAAGGACGCAAGCACGACTACTTTTGGCGAGAACGCTATTATCCGAGCAGCACGAGCTCGACCGTTCCGGCCGGCGCCGAGAAATACTGCGAATATCCCGCGAACTTCATCCGAATCGTGAATCGGTTCCTCTTAGGAATCGATCTTCGTCTAGATGGGTCCATTCTGCTGGCCCCTAACGCAACACCCGCATTCTGGAAGAGTGGATTCGGACATGTCTTGCATCTGCGACGGTCCGTGCTCGAGTTTCGATTGCAGCGTGATGGAATCGACGTTACTTATTCCGGTCCCACGGCACAACGATTGGGTGTGCGTTTCCCCGACACCGATGATGATACGTCGTGGAAGATCACAAGCCGGGACGGCGCGCGTCAGATCCGTGCGGAAGAAGGAATTGTGTGGCTCGAACTACGGTCGACTGCGAACGCGGCACCCCGCCACGTTCGCGTCCGCCGCGAAGCCGACTAGCGTGTCATGTTTCCAAAACATCCCTTGCGGGAGCGAAATCGCCATGACACGAACTGGCACATACGTTCTGAGACTTGAAGAAAAAGACATCATAACGCGGGCTGCGCCCGCACGGCTGTAGGCTGAAAGGTTTGCAAACTAATCGGACAGCGTCACTTTTTGTGTCACGCATGGCGTAACTCACTACAATCGAGGGAGTTACGTCCCCGCCCACCTCGTGTGGGTGGAGCGCATGATTGTGCACTACAGCAGCGCGCAAAAAAAGTCCCTCTTCTCCCCGCCCGCCGCTTCGCGGCGGGCGGGGAGAAGAGGGGGCCGGCG
>CAZSOG010000224.1:0-7220 GCA_964607555.1 uncultured Pirellulaceae bacterium
ACTGGCTGGGGCACCACTACCGGGAAAGGCTGAAGAGGATTTGGCCATTCTCCCGCTATCCGGGCATATTGGCGAATGGTGAAGCGTTTTTTCATCGCAATGGTGGGAAGAGTGTCTTGTTCGGCCGCTTCGTCGGCCCGGTGCGTCCGGTTATCCCGGTGGTGGCGGGAATGCTGAGCATGCGGCCGTTTCATTTTGCCGTGGTCAATGTCTTGTCGGCCGTCGGCTGGGCTTTGGTCTATATCTTGCCAGGAGTGTTTTTCGGGACTTCGCTGGCGGTGGCCGGTGCGGTCAGCACGCGTTTGGCCGTCCTCATTTTTATGTTGCTCGCCACCTTGTGGAGCCTGCTTTGGCTCAGTCGCAAACTGGCGTCCCTGCTCGAACATCGAGGACCGATCTGGCTTGCCGCATTAAAGAACTGGGCTACCGCCGACGCGCCGGTCCGCTGGCCGGCACTTCCCGCAAAACGGCTCCTCGCCTTCCTGCTGCGCGGTCGGCAGGGAGATGAATTACTGCTCGGTCTGCTGGTCTTCACGCTTGCGGTCGCCGGATGGGGATTTCTCGGCGTCTTGCAGGATGTCCTGGCCAAGGACCCACTGGTGGTCGCTGACCATGCCGTTTATCAGTTCTTTCAGGCGTTGCGGACATCTTGGGCAGACAACCTGTTTGTGGCCGTCACGGAGTTTGGCGATCCGTTCGTGGTTGTGTCCCTTGCGGGCGCGGTTTTGATCGTGCTGGTTGGCAAACGGTGTTACCGCGCAGCGACGTTCTGGGCGTTGGCCGTGCTGGGCGGCTTGCTCGGCGTTCAACTGCTCAAATGGACTCTCCATTTGCCGCGCCCGGTTTCGATTTACCATGGTGCCGCGGCCTACGGTTTCCCCAGCGGGCACTCGACCATGAGCGTGGTTCTTTATGGATTCCTTGCCATCTTGCTTGCCAGAGGCCTCACCGGCACGCGGCGCTGGGGGTTATTCTCCAGTGTTGTCGTGATCGCGTTTGCCATCGGGCTCTCACGAGTTTACTTAGGTGCCCACTGGCTTTCGGACGTGCTGGGCGGCCTGTTCATCGGCACGAGTTGGGCTGCCTTGCTTGGAATCGCTTACCTGAGAAAGCCTGCTGAAAATATTCCCCGGCGCGCGTTGGGTGTTGTTGTGGCCCTGGTCATCGTATTCGCTGGCGGTTGGCATCTGGCACGCTGTCACGACAGGGATCTCGCGTTATACGCGCCCCGGCACGCGGCGCGAACGATGGCACTCGCGGCATGGCGTGTCGATGGCTGGCATGCCCTTCCTGCTTGGCGGATTGACATGGAAGGCGACCGGGAGCAACCCCTCACCATCCAGTGGGCGGGAGCTCCAGACGATTTGGCTCGATATTTGAAGGGTCGGGGATGGCGGCCCACGCCGCCGTGGAGTCTGAAGAATGTTCTTGCCACGCTTTCTCCGGCCGCGCCGATTGAAATACTGCCGGTCCTGCCGCGATTTCATGAGGGCCGAGCTGAGCGCATCCGGCTTGTTCATTCGGACCGCGACCGGCGTTGGGTACTGCGTCTCTGGCGGACCGACGTTCACGTCGGCAAGCAGGCGCTTCCACTTTTCGTGGGGACAATCGAGGATCAGCAACGCCGTCACGTGGCCGGGTTAATCAGCCCGGCGGTGGATACGGGTGACTATGATCGCCCGCTCGACGTCCTGGAACAAATGCTCCATGACCGCTTCCCTGTGCGGCGCGTTCAGCGAAGAAATCACGTGATTCAAGTCAATCGCAAGCGTCCTCGATTGCGTTGGGGAGGTGACGTGCTGCTGGCAAGTACAAACTGGCATCGTGATTAGGTTTAAGAAATAGTATTTCTTGCAAGAACCTCATCAGCGTTCATGCTTTGTTCATGTTCCATTCGGTATACTTCCGCTGATCGATGGGCAATGTGGCCCCGCGGTTGTCCCGATTCGTGGTTTTAGCGAAAGGAGCAAGATTGATGTTACGATGCATGGGAATGGCAGTTGCGTTGGCGTTCGCCGTTTTGGCGAACAGTGTCCAGGCCGGTGGCGAAAAGGAGCAGGAGGTCAAACTAACAAGCTGTCCGCCGGCGGTTCAGAAGACACTCAAGGATCAGGCGAAGGGAAGCAAACTCCTTAAAGGATGCAAGATCCTCGAGATCGTGAAGAAGAAGGAAGATGGGAAAACGATCTACGAGAGCGAAGTGCTTGTCAAAGGGAAGAAGTACGATATTGAAATCGCCGCGACCGGAAAGCTGATGAGCATCAGCACGAAAGTGAAGCTCAGCGATCTGCCAAAGTCCGTGCGCAAGACCCTGATGAAGGTAGCCAAGGGAGGCGAAATCGAAAGAGGGATTGAAAAAGAGGTCGAGAATGGAAAGACCGTCTACGAAGCCAAAGTCGAGATTAACGAAAGGGATTATGAGATTGTAATCTCCAAAGACGGCAAGTTCATTAAGAAAGTGCGCGCTGAGGAAGAAGAGGAGGAGGGCAACAACCAGCAGGAAGAAAAAGAAGAAGAGGGCGAAAACGACTAAGAGCCTGGCACGCAACTGCTTCGGCAGGGTGTTGGTCCGCTGCTTCGACGGACGCGGACGTCCACCGTACGTGTTTGGAACTGAGTTGTGGGACAGGTTCTCAATCCTATCGCGATGTGGTGCGGAGCCGGGTATTCCCGGCTCCGTATTGCAATGGTACGCTGATGGCATGCGAATTCTGATTGTTGAAGACTTTGAATTACTGCGCGACTCGCTCGCGCAGGGTTTGCGCGAACGTGGGTTTGCGGTGGACGTTGCCGTAGATGGCGACCAGGGACTCTGGCTCGCCAAGTCCAACGACTACGACGTGATCGTGTTGGATCTAATGCTACCTGGCATCGACGGCCTGACATTGCTTACGTCCTTACGTGCGAAACAAGTCGATACCCACGTCCTTATCTTGACGGCAAGGGATACGATCGAGGACCGGGTCACGGGACTGGACAGCGGGGCCGATGACTATCTGGTCAAGCCGTTCGTGTTCGAGGAATTGCTCGCGCGCATACGTGCCTTATTGCGGCGCAAGTATCAACGCAAGTCACCGACGATCAATATTGCCGATCTGGAGATCGACACGACTCGAAAAACGGTTCGGCGGGATGGCATGCAAGTCGTCCTGACGCCCAGCGAGTACGCGCTGTTGGAGTACCTCGCGCTCCGAGCCGGTGAAGTTGTTTCGCGCACGGATATTTGGGAACATCTTTATGACTTCGATTCCTCCGCGACCAGTAATGTCGTGGATGTCTTCATCAAACGTTTGCGCGAGAAGCTTGAAAGCGGTCGGCAGCCACGTCTCATTCACACGAAACGCGGACATGGGTACTTCCTGGCGGTTGAGGAGGGCTGATGCATTCGCTCAAGACCAGATTGTTTGTCGCCACGGTGGGTTCCACGTCGCTTGTTTTTCTGGCCGCCGGCGTTGTTCTCTATCTGCTGATTCGAGCTTTTCTTATTTCCGACTTCGATGCGTCGTTGCACGTCCAAGCCAAGGCACTTGCATCCTTGGCCGAGCAGCAGGCAGAACGAATTGAAATCGAAATGCACCCTGGACAGATGCCGGAATTCGAACGGCGGCAGCGTCCTGAGTACTTTCAAGTGTGGTCCGAGGATGGGACCACGATCGCCAAATCACTTTCATTGGGTGAGAAGTCGTTGGATAACACTCGATTCACCGGCGCTGCGACATGCCGGGCCGTGGTACTGCCCGACGGGGGTCCGGGACGCCAGTTGCTCATGACCACGACCATTCCTCGGGAAGAGGACGCGGAACGTAACGACCCTCGGCATGGTGAAACGCCGCCCGGCGCTGATCGCGAGGAGTCAGCGCATATCACACTCTGCGTGGCCCGTGATACGGTCGCGCTTGAAACGTCGCTGGCCCACGTGGCTTGGCTGCTCCTGGTGGTATCCGTCCTGGCGTCACTACTCTCGGCAATCATGCTGCTGGCCGTCGTGAACTACGGATTGAAACCCGTGAACGTCTTGGCTACGCGAATCTCCGAAATCGACGACGTTAACCTGGCGAATCGGACCAAGTTGCCATCGTCGGTCGATGAACTCCAGCCCGTTATTGATCGATTGAATGAACTGTTGGAGCGGTTTGGCCGGGCCATGGAACGTGAAAAGAGCTTCACCGCCGACGTGGCCCATGAGCTACGCACTCCGATCGCCGGCCTCATAACCGCATTGGATGTCTGTGGATCGAGACCACGGGATGAGGCGGCGTACCGCGCCGTGATCACGAAGTGTCTTAGCACGGTTCACACAATGCGTGAAATGGTGAACAACCTGCTGATGTTGGCACGCGCCGATGCCGGGCAACTGACCGTGGACGCCGGACGAATTCCAATCGAGGACTTTGTTGTCGAGTGCTGGCGTCCGTTTGAGGATCGAACGGTACAACGGGGGCTGGAGGTCGCGTGGCATGCCGGCGAGTCACGCCACGACATGGTGACGGATCGCGAAAAACTCCGACTCGTGTTGCAGAACCTGTTTGACAATGCCGTCCGTCATGCCGACGAAGGTGGCAGCATCTCGGTGACGATTCAATTCGATAATAACCAGTTGGAACTGTGCCTCAGCAACAGCGGATGCACGATTCCCCCCGGCGACATCAAGAGCGTTTTCGATCGGTTCTGGAAACATGATAACGCGCGCCAGGACGGCGCGGACCACTGCGGTCTGGGAATTCCCTTGTGTAGCCGGATCGTCGACGTATTGGGCGGGTCCATTGCGGCGACAGTCGATGCATGCGGGGTCTTCACCGTGCGTCTGACGATTCCTGGCCGGTAACAGCCAAGACGTGGATTTCTGCACGGCGCCGTCCTAATGCGGGCTTCGCCCGCAACCCAAGAAGGGTGGCATCCGGTCACAAAACATGCGCGCACGGTGCGCGCATCCTATAACCTAAGAATCTTAACTCGTGCACTTGGCGACCGTTTAGCAAGAACATCAGATGGCTCTCATATTCTTGCCACAAGATATTCTTGCCTCCTTTTCGCACGCGATTGTACGACGGAGGATCGGCTGAGAAGATCGGGCAAGAACATTACGGGCAAAAATATGAGACGGCCTCCTCCATCAAAAAAAATCGTGGAAGGTTGCGCGACGTTCAATCTCGTGAAGCCGCTGGTGTTCGCGTATGGCGTTGCAAACAAAGTAGTGCTCAGTTGTCCTTCCCTTTGGCCGTGTAACAACGCAGAATGGCTGGGCCTGAAACGGGGCTGACAAATTCATGTTCGGCGCCACCGGCCACCGGCTTGCCGGCGTGGCGTTTGCCCGTGGTCGTGGAAATCCACTCGACGTTCCATTTTTCTTTGACCGCACCAAGTTGGACCGTTACCTTCTTGCCGCGCGGTGCGTACACAACGAATTGTGTCCGGGGCATCGATCGGCTGGCCAGACAGTAGCCGGTCGACGCCAGATCGGGACGCGGGACGAGCGTCGCCAGGTCGAGCCGTTCAGCTAACGCGCGGACGCGACCCATCGCGTGCCGCATCGGCTCCCACTTCACATCAGGCCGCGCCGGTGAGCCCAGGCGAAAGTCGACGTAGCCGTCCATCAACAGAAACTGATCGCCCTGGAAGAGATTCCTCCAAACCCACTCCGGCTCATGATCCCACGGGGCACAGTGGTCTGTGTCGACCAGAATGATCTTCTTGCCATCGTTGACCGGAGGCGTTGTCAGCCAGGCTTTGCCCGGTGGTGAAATCCAGTCGGCCGGGCTCGCCATAAGCTCCTTCAGTCGGATCGGCGCGCCGGTCATCCCGACCGGATGCTGCATCGGACGCGACCGCTCGTAACGCTTGATAAAGTGGATCATATGGTATTGCCATGGAACCGACTTGGTATGACACTCGTTGCCGATCTCCCAGAGCACGTTGTCCAGGTCACCCACGGTGTCGATCACTTTGCAAACCAACGTCTCCTGCAGTCGAGTGACTGCGGGGATCTTCAGCTCGTGCACTTCATGGCCCGTGTCGTCACCACTGGGGTTTCCGTCAATTCCGTTGATATTGTTGGCGGCGTTCAGCGGGTGTCCATGCCAGGCATCGCCCATCTTGTTCTTGCCGCGACGCTTGTCGAGACTGAACCCTTGGAACAGCATGACACTGACGTAGATGCCGCGATCCCGGGCCTTTTTGACGCGCTCGCGCAATCGGTGAAAATATGCATCATTGAACTTCGTCACGTCGAATCTCGGTTTACCGTCTAGTGCCGTGCCTGGGCCGGTTCGCTGATAAGCCAGTGGCCGGTAACGGATCGGCACGTCCTGGGCGACGAACTGCATCCACTGGGCCTGTTCCCAAACCCAGAGCCGGATGAAGTTATGGCCGTGTTGCTGGAGAAAGTCGAGATAGCCATCGTAGTCAAAGTCGGGTGTCTCGCCTTCGATGCCCCGTTCTTGAAAGTTCGCCCAGGTGTGCGATCCGGTCAGCCAGACCACACGTCCGGTCGCGTCGGCGAAGTAGCGTGAATTGTCCGGGTCGGGCTTCAAAGGTCCCGCCGTTTTCGACGCGGCGTGCAGCACGCCAGCGAGTGTCAGTAGGATCGAGGTCAGCAAGAATACCCGTAACAAGCGATTGGTTTTCATGAGGGATTTTCCTTTGGCGGCGGTAAAGCCGCTTCCACAAGGTCTAGCTCGGCTGATGTCGAATGGCTGTTCACGATAGCAACATTGGCGCGAGTGCATCATCTAATAGCCCATCTAAGTGAAAGACATTTGCCTTGGCACTACATCCTGCAACACACGCAGCAGGTTGTGTAAGTACCACGACCGTAAACCCAATGCGGGTGGCCCGCAACCCACAAGGGGCGTACAAAACCTCGGAAACTGGCCACGTCGGGGGTACTGGGTTGTGGCCGTTTGTTGCGCGTTGGTAACGGTTGCGCCGCGGCGGATTCAGAAAATTGTGAGACCTCTGGGGCGATGCGTGTCCGCCGAATTGCGGCTCGGTACGCGTCCCATGCCAATGCCGTACGCCGAGGGCCTTTGGCGTATGATCGTGCTTCTTGTGTAACGCCTTCGGCGTAAAGAAGATGTTCGTGGCACGGGGCATGGCGTGCGCGTGAAAAACAGTTCGGCGCTCCGGAGTTAGGGGTCTGAGAGACACTGAATTCGGGAAACTCCTGGGCCATCGGCGCACTGTCGGTGTTCATGTCTTTACCGCGAAGCGGTTACATTCCA
>CAZSOG010000225.1:0-7220 GCA_964607555.1 uncultured Pirellulaceae bacterium
CGCAGCTTGACTGCGTGGAGCGTCTGTTTCGCACGCTGCCGCTCCCGCCACGCACCAATTCCTAACTCGCCAGGCCCGCAACCCACAAGGGAGCACACCCTCGCATGCGCAGCGCTCCCGTTGTTCGCTTCGAAACATGCGCGCACGCTGCGCGCATGTGGCAGCCTAAGAATCTAATCTTAATCTCAAGCTCTCTCAGCCCACCGCAGCCCTCCTTGGCGATGCGGCCGTGACAATCGCATGCGTGTCCGCGATACTGGTTGGCAACCGTCACGATTCAGATGTTAAGCGTCTCGTAGTCTAGGGTCCGGTCATGCACGAGTTTCCGCAGCCTATCCATGTGCCGGTTCTGGCCGACGCGGTGCTCGAATACTTGCGACCAGCGACGGGCAAGACGATCGTCGACGGGACGCTTGGCGGTGGTGGCCACACGCGTTTGTTCGCGGAACGAGTCGTGCCGAATGGTCTGGTGGTCGCCGTGGATCGAGACGCCGCCGCGATCCAAGCCGCGGAACGGAACTTGGCCGGCTTGCCGATCAAGATCGCGCAGGCGAGTTACCGAGAACTCCCGGAGATCCTGGCGTCGATTGGAATTGATCACGTCGATGGTGTGTTACTCGATCTGGGCCTGTCGAGTGATCAGTTGGCCGACACGTCACGCGGCTTCAGTTACGACGCGGACGGCCCCCTTGATTTGCGTTTCGACTCGACGCGTGGCGAACCCGCATGGCGTTGGTTGCAGCGAGTCAGTGAACAGCAGTTGGCCGACATCATCTATCAGTATGGCGAGGAGCGTTTCAGTCGTCGGATTGCACGGCGGATTGTCCAGCGGCGGCGGCAAGATCCCGTGCGCACGGCCAAGGAGTTGGCGACGCTTGTCCGTCAATGTGTTCCCCGTTCGCGGAACCACCGGATCGATCCCGCGACCCGCACATTTCAAGCGTTGCGGATCGCCGTGAATCGCGAACTGGACGAGCTATCAAGTGCCCTCGAGCGTTTACCTGACATACTCTTACCGGGCGGTCGTGTGGCAGTTATCAGCTTCCATTCGCTTGAAGATCGTCTTGTCAAACAGGCGTTTCGCGACGACCCGCGACTTGAATCGCTGACCCGCAAGCCAATCCGTCCGACCGCCGACGAAATGTCCCGCAATCCGCGCAGCCGTAGCGCACGGTTACGTGTCGCGGGCCGGGTTGTCGCGGCGCCCCAAGGCAGACGCACGCTCATCTCCCCGTTGCAACGTATCGTGTCCGGCGGCCAGACGGGCGTCGACCGAGGGGCACTCGATGCCGCGATCGCGGCCGCGATCGAACATGGTGGATGGTGCCCGCGTGGGCGTCTTGCCGAAGATGGGCGGATCCCGCCCCAATATCAGTTGCGCGAGCTGGAATCGCCTGAATACCCGGCGCGAACACGCCAGAATGTCATCGACTCCGATGGGACGCTCATCCTTTACCGAGACCGTCTCCATGGAGGTACCGATCTGACGGCACGGCTGGCCAAGCAGGCAGATAAACCGCTGTGTCTGATCGACCTTGCCAAGATGCCGGACGCCAAGCCGGTTGCCGAGTGGATCATGGCCACGGCGCTCCACACGCTTAACGTCGCCGGACCGCGCGAGAGCTCGGCGCCGGGAATCGGCCGGCAAGCGCGTGAGTTCCTAACGCGCGTGCTGGCGGCGTTGAACCGCAGAGTGCCGTGAATTCGCAGACACCCTGGAATTTGACAAATTACCAGATGCAACATGCAGATTAAATGGGCGATTATTGGGTGTCTGCGATTCCTAGTCCGCCTGGACGGGCTCTTCGTCTGACGCAGAGATGCTCTCCTCGTTTGCCCAGATTGCCACACGAAATGGCGCGGCACATATTACTCCTATTCTTCTCATTTTTCCTATTCTCCTGAAGGGCGAAGAGACGGTCGCTGAATCAGGTATTGAATTCGCAGACACCCTGGAATTGACAAACTGCCAGATGCAACATGTAGATTAAATGGACAATTGTCGGGTGTCTGCGATTCCGCGATTCCGCGGACGGACAGGAAGATATGGGACAGGAAGATATGGGGGTGCGGGATGCGTGTAGGGCAAAATCACGCGTTCCACCGTTGGTCCGCGAACCGTCAAACAAAATACGCCGGAACTGACGGGGGGTCGGTTCCGGCGTGTCCTTCGTGGCAGGCGTGGTTATCCAAATCACCAGCCATCGCGGCGAACGTTTCGATCAATACTCGCGATCAGTGATCACGCCGGGCTGCGGGATCGGGTATCGACCGTCTTTATCGGCCTGGACCGGTGCCGGCGAATCCATCGTGAACTTATCGACACCGGGCGCATAGACCTGCTCTGAGTTAAGGAACTCATCGAGTGTCATCTCGACGCCGGTATGCGCGGCCTTACGGCCAAGCGAGCTAACGGCACTCGCGGTCACGCCGCGTTCGACTTCGTTATAGGGCGTGTCGCTGCGGATCGCGCCGACCAGATCGTTCCATTCGTTATCGTATGGATTGCGTTCTTCGTGCGGCGTGTTGGACTGCCAGATCATCTTCGCGGGATCCGGCTTCAGCCCCCGGTACGTGCTCGACGGCGCCCCGCAATCGCCGGCCCTGGAACCAATAGCCATCCCCTTGGTGCCAAGCAGATAGCTCTTGTAGATATTGGCACAGCCTGGCATGCAGCGTCCGTCGAGGATCAGCTTGCCGCCGTCGGCAAAAGTATACTCGACCGAATAGACATCGAAGTTCTGATCGACATACGGGTTGCCTTGGGGCGTCTGCTTATAGTGCCGGCCGCCGAGCGCCTGCGCCTTGACCGGCCACGCATTCTTCATCCAGCAGCTATGATCGATGACATGAATATAGAAATCGTTGAAGCACCCGCCACTGGCCCAGATAAAGCTGTGGAATTTGCGAATCTGGTACAGCAGTTCGCTGGGCGTTCCGGGCCACTTCTCCGAGAACGCCGAGCCGACGCGTCCGGCCATGCGGTAGGCGAACATCGACGCAATATCACCGATTTCCCCATCTTGAATGCGTGCGTGCAGTTCCTGCAGCGGCCGCGCGTGACGTGACATGAGACCGACGCCAACTTTCAGGTTCTTGGCCACCGATTTCTTGGCCAATTCGATCATCCGCCGAGAGGTGGGTCCGTCGGCGGTCAGCGGCTTCTCCATGAAGACGTTCAGGCCCTTATTGATCGCGTACGTAAAATGGACCCAGCGGAATGCCAAGGGGGTCGTGAAAATCGCAATGTCGCCTGGTTTAAGGAGGTCCATCGCCTTCTGGTATCCGTCAAAACCAATGAACTGACGGTCACGTGGCACGTCGACCTGATCGGGAAACTGTTTCTTCAGATTCGTATAACTCCGTTCCAGCTTGTCTTCAAAAACGTCGGCCATGGCGACCAGCTTGATCGGACCCTGCTTCACCTTCATGGCGTTTGCCGCCGCGCCCGTGCCGCGCCCGCCACAGCCGATCAGAACCACCTGGATCGTATTGTCTTCGGCCGCGTGCACGCGCGGCACGGCCAAGCCGGTCAAGGTCGTGGCCGTCGCGATCCGGCCGGTTTGCTTCAAAAACTCGCGACGAGAGGAGGTGGGTTTTGCAACCTCGGTCATGGTGGAACTCCTAGTAGGTGTGTGGATCGGGGAAAAATCAAACGTGGGCATCTGGCCGCGGTCGTTGTGATCTCGCACGACTAATGCACTCGGAAGCTGCCACAAAACTTGGCTCAGATTCTCAGGCTGCCACCTGCGCGCACGGTGCGCGCAGGTTTTTCCCGAGACCTTACGCGGCAGACGCTCCAGTCTCCCGCCTCCGGCCTTGCGGGCGCAGCCCGCGTCAGGAGGTGTGTGATGGAATGCGTGGTCCGCCGTTTCGTCGGATCAACGCCCGACACAGGCAGTTTTTGGAAACTTCCCCATGATTGTCGTTCCAATCCATCGAAAATGCAAGATAGGATCCGCGGCGTCTGGCAGCGCCGCAATTCTCACGCCCTGGGAGGCCGCGGCCATACCGGCGGGCGTGGGGACGTCATGCTGGTTGCCCGTCGGAATAAAACGACTGATTTCACGGGCCCGGCGCGCGTCCCCCCCCTTCGGCACTTCGAACCCAGAACCAACCGCGCAACTCGTCCTCGTGGAAACCAGTTGCCTGATCGTCCGGATAGGCCCTCTCGATTGCCGCTCGAACAGGCTCCGCGATTTGCTCCACCGGACCGTGGCAGCCCAGACATATGCGTTTCAGCCGAATCGGCAGCAACACGCCATGGCCACCGCCGGGCAGATCAACCGATGACGCTTCGGCCACGCGTTTCTCGACGAGTGGCTCGGCCCACTTGGGTGGTTTGTTCTTCGGGTTTCGCACCTTAAACGAGGTGCGTCCGATCCGCACTCCCTGGTCATGTCCGACCTGCTCGGTCACGCGCGGCGCCGCTTCACTGCAGACGGCGATCGCCCCGGCCGGCCCACCATCGGCCATCAACCACCCGGTCATAAAACATGCGCGCACGGTGCGCGCATCCTGCAGCCTAAGAATCTAATGCGGGCCTCCCGCATCAGGTTCCGGGAAGAAGAGCAGGCAAGAATATCAGCAGGCAAGAATACAAGCGGCATTCTTCAGTCGAGTGAGTTTCCGTGAACCGTTATAACTCCACAATGCACGAATCACTCGGGGAATCCAACTTCGATCGAGTGCCGTTTACAACGAGGCGACCACTTGTTGGCAGAACTTGCGGGCTTTCTTCGCCTCGTGCAGCAGGGACTGCGGCGTCCCATCGCCTGGATCCAGACACTCGATGACCAGGTAGCCGCGACGAAACCCGCCGGCGCGCAGAATGCGTAGCACGCGCGCGAAATCAACTCGTCCGGTGCCCGGTGTCAGCTGGACGTCACGAGTCGGTGTGCCATCCTTGTCCTTCATTTGGAAGTCCTTGACACACATGCCGACGCGGACCAGCCCGTGGACCGTCTTGGCATCGTCGACCGGGTCCAACTTGCCATCCGAGTAGTAGAAGATATTGCCCGGATCGTACCACAAGCTGAAGTTCGGATGGTTCACGGTCGCGAGGCACTTGCGGCATTGCGGACCGGTTGAATTCAGTCCACCGTGGGGTTTGACGGTGATGGGCAGGTGCTGATTCGCGGCATAGTCGCAACAGCGCGCGATCGCGGCGTAATAGCGGTCGTAGAGTCGCGCATCGCCGATTCCGCCCATCAGCAACGACTTCGCGCCAGCAGCCACGCAGTTGTCGATCAGTTTACGGAGCCCCTGGATGCCGGCTTCGAGTGACTTGTTAACCGGGATGCCGCCACCGTAAACGGAGGCGACTTCCAGTCCGCGCGCGGCGGCGTCCTGGCCAATGCGTCTTGCTTCGTCGCTGGTCGTGCTGGTCGACAGAACCAAACGCCCCTTGGCCGGGTCCTTGTGCGTGGTGGTCATCAGTCCGACCTGGTGGAACCCGGCGGCCGCGATCGCATCGAGGGCAAGCCGGTAGTCGAACTGTCCCCAGGGTCGCGTATAGATACCGATCTTGTATGGCGCGGTCTCGGCCTCGAGCACGGCCTTGGAGGGGCGTGTCGCCAACGCCGCGCGGACGACACCACCGGCGCCGGCACCGGCCACGATGCGCAGAAACTGTCGGCGTGTGGACGTCGTTGCATTGTTCATGAGTGGGGAGCTTTCTGCCTACTCGTCCGCGGCCTTCAGCCACGGTTCGAGTGTCGGCTCGAACGCACAGATTTCCGCTTCGGAAAAATAGAGCTCGATTTCTCGGCCCGCGGCGGCGGGGCCGTCGGAGGCGTGCACCAGGTTCATCTGCCGGCTGCTGCTATAGTCACCGCGTATTGTCCCGGGCCTCGCGTTAATTCCGCTCGTCGCGCCGAGCATGGACCGGACCAGCTGAATCGCCTCGATCCCTTCGACGAGCATGGCCACGACCGGCGCGCCGGTGATGAACTGCTGCAGGCCTGGATAGAATGGCTTGTCGACATGTTCCGCATAGTGCCGGCGCGCCAGCTCCGATGTGATCCACATCATCTTCATCGCGATGATCCGCAGCCCTTTGTCTTCGAATCGCGCGATGACGCGCCCCATCAACCGGCGCTGCACACAGTCGGGTTTCAGCAAGACCAGCGTACGTTCCGCCATGCGTGTTCACTCCTCATCGTCGTGGCTGCGTAACCGGCGGGAGACGCCGCAGCAGGGTTGCTTGTCGCGGTTGCGGAGATTCGGCCGGCCGTGGCCTACTCTGCGGATCCGCGACGGACTGAATTGTCGGCGAAACAACCATGGAAGCGTGTCCCCACGGCATCCGGTGACGACTCGGCACCGCGGGCGGCCGCCAGCTGCTGATACTGCCGTAGGCATGATAGCCATCGCTCCAGCCCAGGCCAAGCCGGCGTCCCCAGTGGTTCCGCCATGGGGCGGGCTCCTTGGTCGCGTTCCAAATACCGGCCGAAATGGGTGGGCAAACCAGTACGGCACTAATGCTCACGACAAGCACGGGCAGGAGGCGTCGAGCAAGCATGGGAGTTCTCTCTTCAGTGAGTCTACCAGTTCCCAGGGACCATCGGACCGATCCGCCGCCGGTCGAGCGGCCGCTGTCGGCCCCAAGTCAACAGACGGGCGTAGACAGTATTATCGAACGGGAGCGGTTCGTGGATGATCGTCCAGGAGTCGTTTTGTCAAGAAAGGGCCACTGCCGCACGTGACCGATCGAATGTGCCGGATTTTCCGGGCGGTAATGTGTGAGTCGTGCCGTCCGGCTGAAAGGCCGCGGGCCGACGATGGTTTTCCCAGCCACGCCCTCGATGCATGGCCCCACATGATGAACTGCATGGATAATCCGGGCCAGTCAGGGCGCAGCGAAAGCTCCGATTGAGCGGGTTGGAGGACAAAATCCCAGGACCGGGACGCCGCGCGGCGGCTTGAGTTACTGATCGGCTGTTTCTCTCGCCGCCCAGCGTCGCAGGTATGTCAGCGCATTAGAGACCTTATGGGCGGAAATTCGATGATCTTGAGTCAAGTTTCTGGGTCGCACTACGCATAGGTTGTGGACGGGGTGCCGACGGACAAGGATGTCCATCGTACCTGGCACCCCGAACACGGTCGCATCCACGGCGGCTGCCGCCTGGGGATACGTCTGAATTCGCAGACTCTGAATTCGCAGTGAATTCGCAGACACCCTAGAATTTGACAAACTGCCAGATGCAACATGCAGATTG
>CAZSOG010000226.1:0-7201 GCA_964607555.1 uncultured Pirellulaceae bacterium
AACCGTCCGCGGTGGAAAAGATGGCGGTCAAGTAGAAGTGGGTGCGGTCCCGAGGTGGGATGACCGCCGCGGCTGTTCCCAGCCCCTCGGCCACCGCCCGTGGAGCACGCGACGCTCCGGGGCCTGCGGCGGATCGAGGGCTCGTGGCCGGCGCCGACCGGGCGGACGTACGCAGTCGCCCACCCTTGCAATCTGGACCGCCACGACCTAACGTCAAAAAAATGCAGCGTCAGGTAGCGACTCGCTCCGTGGGCCGCGGACGTTGCATTTGGGCCAGGCTCGGACGACAACATGGGACGCGGATCGCGACAGCGCAGCCGCCTTGATTCCTCAGAACTTCAGGAGCTTCCGGACATGAAAGTTGCCACGATTCAGACCATGAAGGGGACGATTCAGATTGAATTGTATGATGACAAGACCCCGAAAACCGTTGCCAACTTCGTCAAACTGGCGCAGGATGGATTCTACGATGGCTTGGCGTTTCATCGAGTAATCGATGATTTCATGATCCAAGGCGGATGCCCACGCGGCGATGGGACCGGCGGGCCCGGCTACCAGTTTGAAGACGAATTCCATCCGGAACTGAAACATGATGGGCCCGGCGTGCTCTCGATGGCCAATGCCGGGCCCAATACGAACGGCTCGCAGTTTTTTATCACCCATGTCGCGACCCCCTGGCTCGACGGAAAACACTCCGTATTTGGCCGTGTCACCGATGGCTTGGATGTTGTCAACGCCGTCCGGCAGGGAGATAAAATCGAGCGTGTGACGATTGCCGAAGCCACGGCATAAGTGCCCGGTATGCGCGTTGATGAGTCGAATTGAAAAGAACTACGGCCGCTGCTTCGGTGCTCTCCGAACGCTGGCTGCAGTGGGACATCGTGTCCATTTTTTGCGTATTAATCACCCCCTGTTGGAAGGGGCGGCAATTGCGGATCCAAGGGGTGTTCCGCTATGCTGAACGAGCGTATGGTGTGCAACGGGTCGGTTTCAAAATCCGAGACTTTACGCTCGGTGGAGTTCACAATGCAGATTTCAACACGATATCGGTGGTTCTACTGGATAGTGATAGCAGGTGTGATGACCCTGGGTTCGGTACTCAGCGCGCGGGCCTGTGATACGCCCGTCTATCGATACGCGATGTACCGGTGGTTCCCCGCGCCGTATGAGGTCTACTATTTTTACCAAGACAAGATGAGTGATTCGGCGACGGCGATCAAGAAGATCATCGACAAGAACCAGGAGATCGAGGGGCCGATCGCGAATATCGTGTTCTTGCCGGTCGATTTGAACAAGGACAAGGAGCTGACGAGTGTCCCGCCGGATATCAAGGAGGCGTGGCAGAAACAGGAAAAGCCAACGATTCCGAACTACCTGATTTCTTCGCCTTTTGGACTTCACCTGTACATGGGCAAACTCGAAGAATCGGAATTGGAGCCCCTGGTCGATTCACCGGTGCGGCAACAGATCGGTAAACAGCTCGCACAGGGCAAGGCCGGTGTCTTCATTTTGCTCAAGGGGGAAGATGAAAAGGCCAATGAGAACGCGGACAAGATCTTGAAGAGTGTCGTCCGTGACGTGTCGTCGGGCAAAGTCGAGTTATACATGATGCCATCCTATGGACCACCGGATGGCGCGGATGCCGGCGCGGACGCCGTACCACCTCATCCCCAGGTCGGCATGGTCGAACTCAAACGCGACGATCCCAAGGAAAAGTGGCTGGCGAAAACACTTCTGTCGTTGGAACCAGACTTGTTAGCGGAAAAAGGCCCGATTGTCTTTCTCATCTATGGGCGGGGTCGTGCCCTGTTTTCGTGTCTTGGCAAGGGGATCGTGCGTGACAACTTATTGCAGGATGTCGAGTTTATCACGGGTGCCTGTTCGTGCACGGTCAAGGATGGTAATCCCGGCATCGATTTGCTCATGCGCTTTGACTGGGACACGGCCGCCATGAAACTGGCGCAGAGTTTTGGACCGGAGGAGGGGAATGAATATGGCGCGCCGGCGGACAATGCGTTTCCCGAGCTGATCATTCCGTCGACCGACCAGGCGGCGGAACCTCAGGATGCGCCGGCCGGCAAGCCGGCTGACGATACACTCGCCAAGGCTGATCCAAACGCAGGTGCCCCAGGGGCGGCCGACGCCACGATGGCCAGTACCGAACCGAAGACCGATGCGTCCGCGGACGTTGCCACGAAACCCGCAAGTGAACCGACGCAGTCCGCGCCCGCGAAGGCCGAGAAAGCGGCGGGCGGACCGCGGACCGCGATCGCTGAGATCCCGTTGCCGCGCCACGACGACGAGCAAGCGGCACCCTCGGGCATGAGCGGAATCCTGGCGGTTGGGCTGGGACTGGTTGGTCTGTTGGTCATACTGTTTGCCGCCACGTTTCTGGTGCTACGCCCGAAGTAGCCTGCGTCTCCATGTTTGGCCAACGTGTCCGCGGTCTGGTGGTTTCGCCCCCTTGAACGAATTCAGGCAATTGTTGTTCGGCGATATTCTCGAATCGTGTCGAACATGGCCAGCACGTTGTCCAGTGGTGTTTCACCAAGGATCGCGTCGTGACTTGCGCCGGCGACATATCCGCCGCCGCGGGCCATGATATCGAGCACGGTCCGGGTCCGTTCGCGGACGAACTCGGGCGATGGTCCCTCGATCAAGACGGTCTTGGAGTCGATCGCGCCGTTCAAGAGAATCTGTTGGCCATAGTTGGCCTTGAGTGTTGCCAGGTCCATCCCGCGGCACGAGGGCTGCACGGCATGCAACGCGTCAAGTCCTGCCTCGATCATCACGGGAATCAATGGCTCGAAACCACCGCAGCAATGTAGTTGCACCAGCAGGCCGTATTGATGTCCAAGGTCAATGAGTCGGCACAGATGGGGGAGAATGAACCGTCGGAACTGTGCCACGCCCATGAGCGGCCCGGTTTGCGAACCAAAATCATTGCCGATGAAAAAAATATCGATCACGTCCGCGGCGGCGTCGAAGATCTTCTGACTTGCTGCCATATAGTAGTCGACCACGCGGTCCAGAATCGCATCAATCAGTTCCGGCTCATCGTACATTTTCAGATAGACGGTTTCCATGCCCAGCAAGTCGATCAAATCATGCCAGAAGGGCGACCAGTCACCGCCGAGAATGGCATATCGGCCGCCGTACGATTCCGCCTCGGACCGGATCTGGGCGACGTCGACCCAGTCGGCACTCGGCCAGGCGTAGCTCGGCACGTCGTGGCACGTGGCGGTCGCCAAGGGGTGCGCGAGCGGCTGTCCGTACCCCAGGCCCGTCCGCTCGACGCCAAAGGGTGTGCAATACGTTGCTTCCGGGCGCAGGCGACGCTTCGGTCCGGAGAACTTCGCGGTGACGCGGCGAAAGTCGTCGCCGAAACGCTGTCGAAGTCCCTCATCATCCAGATCCAAATCGCGTGTTGCTTTGGCCCAAAACTCGTCAGAAGCTCCGCACCAAATCGGCACCCGGTCCGGTGGTTCATGTGCGAAGGCTGTTAGTACCCGCTCGCGTGAGTCCATGGCACGATTCACTCCTTACCCAATTCATCGCCCCGCACGCGGGCCTTGTTGTCCACGTGTTGCACTATGGATCGACATGCCGCCACTGAGATGTCTTACTGGACTCCAGGATCGTAAGATTCGCCGCCGTTTCGCCATGATCGTATGCTCTCGCAGCGTGCTCGATGTGCGTCAAACGGTCGCATGAATGTACTTGGGATTATACTCCAACCAGATGCGTGCGGAAGCAACACGGAGAAAAGACGCGAAGAACGAGCGCGGCATTGCGGACCGGACCCGGTCCGGCGATCGCGGCGTGCACCATGAACCACGATTTCCTTGCCGGCGGAATACTCGGCGTGACCGGAGTATCGGGAATTCGCCGTATATCATGCACCGTTTTGCGGAAACTCCATGCGGCGCGCGGAGTCGCGATTCAAGGTAGCGGCCGAACGGCTCCGACACAACATGAATGGCGACGATCGTGCGGACTTGTCGATCTGTTGAGACCATTCGAGGGACGTCTCACAATTACTCGCCGGCGTCACGAGGCGGGAGCTAGGAAACTGATGGAAGCGCGTTCGGCAACTCGATGCCCCGATTCACTCCGCCGTTACTTGACAGAATCCGCGCGACCACTGTCGAGCATGGTGTTCGTTGCCCCACTACTGTTGGTCTACGAGCTGGGGGGATCGATGCTTGGTTCGTCCGCGTTGCGCAATGGCGCCGACACCTGGCTCCGCAACTCGCTGCAATCGCTCGGTTTCAATCAGCATTTTCTTCTGCCGTTGCTGGCATGCGCCGTGCTCTTGAGTTGGCATCATGTGCGTCGTGACCAGTGGAGTTTGCGTCCAAGCGTATTACCGGCGATGCTAACGGAGAGTCTAGTCTTCGCGTTCGTGCTGTTCAGTATCGCGCATCTTCAGCATGCGTTCTTCGCTCCGCGGCTGAGTATCCCCACAGCCACATCCAACGCGGTCGACGGCAGTACGCTCGGACGACTCATTGGCTACTGTGGCGCCGGGATCTACGAGGAGCTGTTGTTCCGCCTGGTATTATTGCGTGCCGTGGCCGCCATGCTGTTTCGAGTTGGAATCCCATCGCGTGCAAGTTTGGGTTGGGCCGTTGTCGCCACGAGTCTGATATTTTCGGCGGCCCATTATCAATTATTTTCCGCGGGCGGCTATCTCTTTGATTGGTACAGCTTCAGTTTCCGGTTCGTCGCGGGACTCTTTTTCGGGCTACTGTTCGTGTTCCGTGGATTCGGGATTGCCGCGGGCACGCACGCGTTTTACGATATGCTCGTCGAGCTTTTATAGCATGCGCGACGATGGCTGTGCCGGCCTTCCGCGGCGCGCTTGCCAGGTGCTCATCTGGACGGTGTTGGCATGGGACGTTGCGTTTGTCAACCCCCTCAAAAATAAGAATCCGTCTTTTCAAAAACTGCCTTTGTTTAACCGGGCCCTACTGGTTATAATGAGCCCATTCATTCGTTCTGTTTCGTACGATTATTCGCTTGCAACACGTTGGGGGTTTCGTCACCGTGTTGTCCGTAAGACCCAAAGTCGCCGAATTGGCGTTTCGACTCTATGGCCGGTCGCTGCATCCCGAGCTTTTCCAAGTCTTTGAGACGCGCGCGGTCCAACGTGGTCGATATACCGCACAAATCGATATCACATCCGCGGGCCACGTCATCACATGGCGATCCGGCGGCCTCACTTTGACCGAAGTGGCTACCTCGGCGCAGAATCCTCTGCCCAAGAAGAGGCAACTTCTTTCCCATCGGTTGCGCGGTCAGCACAACGACTGTTTTGAATGCCGCAATGGTGCGACATATCACGTGAGCTTTCAGCTGGAGCCGGTCGCGCCCGAAGTGTTCTGGACCTTCCAGCAGGAACTTGCCCAGGACGGGCAGTGCCGGGGCTTGCTGCATACCTTTGATGCGAGTGGCCGCATGGCGCTGGGGGCCATTAGCTACATCAATGTCGAAACACGCAATCGCAGCATGCTTGTGCAAGCATTCCACACGTTCCCCGACGATTTTGCCATCGTTAAGAGCCAATCATTGTTCGAGTTGCCGCAAGAAACGCGCGAATCGCTCGATTGACCGCAAGTGGATCCTCCAACGGTGTCATGTGCCCGCACCGCGCGATAGTGACGAGTCGAGCGTCGGGCATCGCGGCCGCCATGGTCTCCATTTCACTGGGCCGTGTGATGCGATCTTCTTGACCACAGAGGCATAACGTTGGTACTTTGATCTCCGCCAACCAGGGCGTGGCATCGGGGCGGGCGGCCATTGCCCGCAATGCCGCCGCGATGCCGAGCGGTGAGGTCGACAGAATCACCTGCCGTGTTGCCGCGACCAGATCGGCTCGGGTGCGCTGTGTGTGCTCCGAGAACAGTTGTTTCGGCATGCCCTCGGCCAACGTGATGGGGCCGTCACGTAACACCACTTCCGCAGTCTGCCGCCGATTCCTTGCAACCTCGGAGGAATCAGCTTGTGCGCGGGTGTCGCACAGGACGAATCGCGCCAATCGGCGCCTGTGACGCTGCCAAAACTGCCACGCCACGTATCCCCCCATCGACAGGCCGACCAATGTGACCGGCCGATCCACGTGCAGTGCATCGAGCAATCCAGCCAAATCATCAGCAAAACAGCCGAGCGATTCCGCGCTCGGTGAAATATCGCTTTGTCCAAACCCGCGCAGATCGGGCGCAATCACGGTGTGGTCGGTCGCCAAATCATCTATTTGGCCTTGCCACATTTGATGATCAAGTGGAAAGCCGTGGACAAACAGGACTGGGTCTCCCGCGCCCCGCTGGACAACGTTGAGATTGAGTTGGCCAATTCGGACCTTAGCCATGTTGCTATTCCCTTTTTTGGGCACCTGTTCACGACATCAAGTATCCACGCTTCGGTGAACGGTTACGGAACGTCTAGAAAACCCCCGATTGGATCGTGAGTTTTGCCAACCATTGCGCCAACAGCACGACCACCAGACCAAGGACGACCCATTGATCCAGTTTCGCGAAATGGTACGTTGGCTTGCCGCGGTGGATTCTCAACAATTGGTACGTGCGATATGGAATCTGAAAGGCAATCAGCGCGAAGAACACGAACCCGGCCGGGTTGAATACGAGGGCGTTCCACCACTGACCATGTGCCACGCTAATGACCGAACGGGTCAGTCCGCATCCCGGACAATCATAACCAGTAAGGCGTTTGAATGTGCAGACACCGGGCAGCGGTTGGTTCACAACCGGAACCACGACCTGACGCTGGCCGCGCACGCGCAACGCCGCGGACGCACCCAGGATCAGCAGGGCCGCACCGAGGATACTCGCGTGAAACCGAATCATGCTGGTCCGCATTCGCCGCTCACTTACGCGTCCAGCACGCGGCGCTTCGGGATCCGCATCCGCGAGTCCTTGAACAATCGGTGGTTTGGTCTGGAGCGACGTGGGCATGGCGGCGAGACAGGATCGGGTCAAGGAGCGTAATCTTCTTTCAAAAGTCCAGCCAAGTGCAACTCGCGCGGCTGCGCGCGAACGTCTTTATCCGTAGCCGTTCACGGCATCTGCTATCCAGGAACACTAATCCTCACTGATCAACACTAATGATACCGCCCTGGAAAGTCTGCAACACTCAACATAAATCCGACACGTCGTAGAAAAGCCGACGGCACTTCAAGATG
>CAZSOG010000227.1:0-7180 GCA_964607555.1 uncultured Pirellulaceae bacterium
GAACATGTCATACGCCTTGCCCGCGTTGGCATACTCGCCCATCTCCTCCAAGGTAACGCCCAGGGCGTAGAGCGAGTCACAGCGTAGCTTGGACTTGGGCTGGGTCGTAACCAGTTTGCCATACGCCATCGCCGCTTCTTTTTTCTTGCCGAGCGCGTAGTACGATTCGCCGGTGAAATAGAGCGCCTGATCGACGTATTTGCCCTTCGGATATTTCTTCAAGAGTTGCCCGAAGGTAGCGGCCGCCTTGGCGTACTCGGGCACGGTGCCCTGCTTGCCGAGCGAGTACTGGCACCAGCCGAGATTCAGATAGGTGTCTTCCAGCAATTCAAATTTGGGGTACGTGTCGACCACCGTTTGAAAGGCCTTGGCCGCCTCGGGGAAGTGCTTAAGCTGCACCTGACAAACGCCCAGGTAGTGCGTGGCTTTTGCCGCGAGCGGATCCTCCGGAAACTGCTTGAGGAACCGCGCCCATTCGTCGGCGGCCAACTCGAAGGCCCCATTGTTCTGATAGTTCGCCGCGTCCGCATACCGCGTCAATGCGGCCGGCGGGGATTCCTTCTTCGTGGCCGGCTTGGCGGGTGGCTCGGTCGGTTGCGCGGCCGCGGGGCATGCCAAACATGCCCCAAGAATGACCGCCGCCAGCGCCAGCCATCGTCCCCGGCATGCTGAATCGTTCCCCCGCCGGGCTGTTGCCGAGGCGTCTGTGCAGCCGGTCGATCCCCTTGAATTGAGTATGCCCCCGGCATTTTGCTTGCCCGCGACAAACGTCGCATCAACGCAGTGGCTTTGACGTCTGCTCATGGCTTCCTCATACTTGACATCATGTCTTGATCGAATCTCAAAACGGCTCACTTCCAAGGATTGTAATTGTTCACGGACCAGAAGAAAAAGAACACTAATCGACGCTCATTCTCGCTAATATCGGAAAACGTCATCTTGAAACGCCTTCGACTTTTCTACGACTTGCCGGATTTATGTTGAATGTTGCAGACTTTCCAGGACGGTATCATTAGTGTTGATCAGTGAAGATTCGTGTTCCTTGATAGCAGATGTCGTGAACGGCTTCCAAGGATTAAACACCTCGGTTCGCCCGTCTGTTTCGGCTGCCCATCGTCAAGTGTACCGGGGCACGCCGATCAGGGAAAGCGACGGGTGCCAAATGTGCGTGACACGTCGGATTTCCTGGCGGAGGGAGTGAAAAGGAGCATTTGTGCCCCCGCAACCCTGCCGGCGTATTTGCCTGATCCCAGAAAACCTCCTATATTCTTATTTCTTATTTCTTATTTCTTATTTCTTATTATTTTTTATTTTTTATTTTTTATTTTTATTTTCATTTTCAATTTCTTATTTCTTATTTTCTAGATCCGACCCGATTTTGGCTTTCACTGACACTCTCAACAGAATTGGTTGTTTCCGTGGCAAACGTATTGGTAACTGGCGGCGCTGGGTTTATTGGGTCTCATCTCACGGAAGTTTTGCTCAGTCGTGGCGATCGGGTCGTCGTGGTGGATGACGAATCGACCGGTTCCTTCGACAATCTGGCGGCGGTACGCGATCACGAGCGGTTCGGGTACGTCCGAGATACGATTGCGAACGAGTCAGTGGTTCGCGAGGTCATTGCGGAAGTCGATGAAGTTTATCATCTGGCGGCCGCCGTCGGAGTGGCGTTGATCGCGCGGCAGCCGATCCAGACGATTGAGCGGAACATCTACCCCACGCAACTCATCTTGAGCGCATTACGTGAACGAGCACAAGACGGTGAGCAGGTGAAGATGTTTCTGGCCAGCTCGAGTGAAGTGTACGGCAAGAACCCGAAACCGATCTGGAATGAGGACGATGATCTCGTCTGGGGCACGACGACGCGGGCCCGCTGGTCGTACGGTGCGTCGAAGGCGATTGACGAGTTTCTAGCCCTTGCCTACTGGCGTCAATTTCAGTTGCCGGTCGTCATTGGGCGGTTTTTCAATGTTGTTGGTCCCCGCCAGTCAGGCGCGTATGGCATGGTATTGCCGCGGTTCGTCCAGGCGGCCGTCGCCGGTCAACCGCTTGTCGTGCACGATGATGGCCAGCAAGTGCGTTGTTTCGCTCACGTCCAGGACGTGGTTGCCGCCGTGCTCGCGCTGATGCGCCAACCGGAGGCCAAGGGACGCGTTTTCAATATTGGCAGCGATCATCCCGTGTCGATTCTGGAGCTGGCACGGCAGGTCGTCACTCTGTCCGGCTCGGCGTCGGCCATTGAATTCCAGAGTTATGCCGCGGCGTATGACGAAGACTTCGAAGATATTCGCCGCCGCGTTCCCGACTTGAGCCGCTTGCGACAGACGATCGAGTTTCAGCCGCGACACGATCTCGCGTCCGTCATCCGTCAACTCGTGACCAACGCCAAGCAGTCGCAATAGGTCGCGGGGAGGTTGTCAAATCGTATTATAGAAACCTTATGGGCGGACTTTGATGATGTTGAGTCAAGTTTTTGGGGCAAGGTTTAGCGGTCCCTATGGGACCGAACATCGGGCGAGAGACGCGCGTAGTGCAAAATCATACGCTCCACCGAGTCGAGCTCGGTGGGGGCGGGACAAACAAGACCTAGGTCTCCATCGACCTGGCGCTGTGCGTGGGTCTCCTGACCCCGCACGGGAGCGACCGAAGGTCTCCATCGCGCCATGCGTCCGCTGGTTGGAGGCAACGCTTCGTTAGATTCTTAGGCTGCCACATGCGCGCACCGTGCGCGCAAGTTTCCAAGCGAACAACGGGAGCGCGACCGAAGGAGGGCGCACTCCCTTGTGGGTTGCGGGCCTCCCGCATTAGGGCGATTCTTAAGTCTGGACCCGGTGAGGTTTATCTGGCGTACCATTGCCTGGAGTGTAGAAGAACGCGAAGTCATTGCAGAGAGTTTTGTTGCGTATGGAGCCGATGCGTGGCGTCGCGGATTGCCATTCTCTTTGTGGAACGCCTTCGGCGTAAGGAGATGGCGTGGGACGCGTACCCAGTCACAATTCGGCGGACACGCATCGCCTGAAAGGCTTCGCAAATTCCTGGTTCCGCCTCGGCTCAACCGTTACCAACTCGCAATAAATCCGCCACAACCCAGTACTTCCGACTTGCCCATTTTGCTGGTTTTTCTACAGCACAGCCCTTGCCGGGGCCGTCAGGCCCGGAGACCGTTGCCGAATATTCTCCCAGGCCCGGAGGGCCGACACAGGGACAATCCCAAACATAACGCGGGTCATACTCGATCTCATGTTTATCCAGCAATCGGATGTACTCGTCAGCAAACGTCTCTTGAACAGGATGTTCAGCCTGTCTGCGTATATACCTGGCAACGATATCTTTCTGGGAAACGCTCACCGAAAAAGCACCGAACCCGTCCTGCCAGCCAAATTTCCTGATCAAACCATTTGTTTCATGCACGTCTCTGATTACCGGTTATGCCGGCCCTTCGGGCCTGAGAAATTGGCCGTGCAATCTAGCGCACGCCAAGTTGATTGAACAGGAACGCGTAGACATCGGTGTATTGCTTGATGCGTTCTTCCAGCGACGTACCGTGCCCGTGGCCGGAATCGGCACTGGTCCTGAGCAAGATGGGTCCTCCCTCCTTGCCCGCGGCCGCCTGCAAACGGGCCGTCATCTTGCGCGATTGCATCGGGTCGACGCGCGGGTCGTTCGCACCGGTCAGAAACAGCGTGGGCGGGTAATTCACACCGGCACGCACATGGTGGTAGGGTGAGTACGCGTACAGCGCCCGAAACTGCGCCAGATTCTTCACCGTGCCATACTCGGGAATATTGAACACGCCGTTGGCGGATCGCTCGACCCTCAGCATGTCGTAGATCCCGACGAACGATACCACGCACCTGATTAACTCCGGGTGCTGTGTCAGTAGCGCGCCCATCAGCAGTCCGCCGTTGCTGCCGCCCATGATCGCGACCCGACCGGGCGCCGCATAGCCACGCTTGACAACATGCTGGATGGCCGCGGCGAAATCATCGAACACGTTCTGCTTTCTGGTCAAGTTCCCCTGCCGGTGCCACGTCTCGCCGAATTCACTGCCGCCGCGCAGGTTGGCAACAGCAAACAAGATCCCATGGCTCAACAGGATGTGCCGTAGCGGGTCGAACCGGGGCGTGAGGCTCACGGCATACCCACCGTAACCGTAAACCACGATCGGATGCGCGCCGTCACGCTGCGCGTCGCGTGGCAGCATGATATTGACCGGGATCTTGGTCCCGTCCTTCGACGTGGCAAATTCCCGGACCACACGGACACCGTCGAAGTCGACCGGTGATCGAGTCTGTAACGCCGTCGTCGTCGTTTGGCCGCCGGCCGCGTTCAACCGATAAATCGCCGGAGGTTGAACGTACGATTCCATCCGAAACAGCACATCGTCAGCGTCGATCCGGACCAGCCCACTCACGGCGGCGACCGGCAGTTGCTTGGGGCTCGCGAGTCGCCGGCCATCATAGTCAAAGACACGCACTTCCGACGGTCCGCCGCGTTGATACGTAACGTAGATTCGCGTGTCGGTCGCGCGGACGCTCGACGCCGCATGATAGAACGTGGTAACGATCGTGTCGTTGTTCTGCGGAACCAGGGTCCGAGCACGACTCAAATCCGGGTCGTCCAGCGACACGCAAACGATCTTCCCGCGCGGCGCCTCGGCGCGGGAGACGAAGACTAATCGATTCCCGGCACCAAAGGTGCCCTGGATGAACGGATCGTCGAACCGGCTGATCTGCCGCCATTGTCCTGATTTGCTTCGCAGATAATGTGCGAACCGGCCACTGTCCCCATACTGAACAGTGGCCAATAGCGTCTCGGTTGGCGCGTGCATCTCCAACTCACATTCCGCGATGCGTGGAAAGTCCTTGCCCAGTTCATAGCGGTCATCGGCTGTCGGCGTACCGAGCCGATGGTAATAGACTTGCTGGTAGAAGTTTCGGTCTTTCTCGGGCCGCTCGTCGCCGCGTGGATGACGTGTGTAGTAGAAACCGCCGGCATCGGGAACCCACGCCAGATCACCACCGGCCGTGCCCGTATTGACACGTGGAATGACCTCGTATCGCTGCCGGCCGGTTGCCACATCGACCACGTGCACATCCCCGGCTTCACTACCACCTTGTGACAATGAGACGGCGACCAAACGCCCGTCCGCGGACGGTTCGTACCAATCGATCGACGTCGTGCCGCGCGTATCGATGCGGTTGGGATCCAGGATGGTTCGAGTTTTCAGTGGTGCCGCCAACGAGTCGAGCACGACCAGGAACGGTTGCTGCCTGGGAGGCTGCTGGACCAACGCGAAATAACGGCCCGCGCGATACGCGACACTTCCATAACTGACCGTCTTGGCGGACAGAATCGCGCGCACCCGTGCGCCGATCGTCGCGGCCCGCGGCAGGCGATCGAGGTAGGTGCGCGCGTAGGCGTTTTGCGCGTCGCTCCACCGTCGCACTTCGGCGTTCCTGCCGTCCTCAAGCCACCGATAGGGATCGACGACCTTGGTGCCATGGTACGTGTCGACGACGGGGCGCCGCGGCGTCGCCGGCGGCGGCGTCGCCGCCGCCAAGCTGCTTGCCATGACTGCCACCGAGCTACAGAAAACAATCGACTGCCAAGAATTCCGCATTTGATTTGACTCCTTGTTTCGCCGTATTTCGCCGTGTTTCGCCGGCGCGGTGGAGACCTTCGGTCGCTCCCGTGCGGGGTCAGGAGACCCGCGCACAGCGCTCGGTCTCGTCCCGTCCGCCCCCACCGAGCTTGACTCGGTGGAGCGCATGATTCTGCACCACCCGCGCCCGATGTTAGGTCCCTGGGCGTCTTCTCATGCTCCCATCAATACGGCCTTATACGCCGTCGTCATACCGGGCCAACACGGTGGACCCGGCACACACTTTCTGACCAACCGCCGCGTGCAGCGTCAGCCCAGGGCTCTGGGCCAGCGTCAGCTCGGTGCGTGATCCAAGTTTGATCATGCCGAATTGAGTGCCTTTTTGCAAGTGCGTGCCTGGGCGCACCCAGCAGACTATCCGGCGGGCGATCGCCCCGGTGATCTGGCGGACGCGGTAGGCACGATACGGGGGCTCGTTGGCCACCAATCGCAGCTCAAGACACTCGTTTTCCCGGGCCGCTTCCGGCCGTAGCGCGTTGAGGAACTTACCGGGCCGATAGGCCATACCGATCACATGACCGGCCGCCGGCGCACGATTAATATGGACATTGAAAATCGACAAAAAAATATCGATCACAATGGCCGGTCCCTCAATAAATTCGTCGTAATCGATTTTTCTTATCGAAAAAATCCGTCCATCCGCCGGCGATACCACGCAACCCGGGTCACTTGGGATCTTGCGTTTCGGATCCCTGAAAAACCAAACGACTTCCGCCAGCACGACCAGCGGAATCAAGGCCAGGGGCCAGTAAACCCACGCCAGCACCAGCGCGAGCGCCAACAGGCCGCTACCAACGATAAACAGTTCGCCCAGCCCGACACGTACGAACGGCAGCCGGTCGCGCCACGCAAACGGATCGTCCGCGACCTCCCAATGCAGATCACCTTGGTTACGGTAGTATTTCAAGTCACGTGGGTCCAGGATGTCATGCGGGTAGTCACCACCAGTTCCGCGGCGGCAGGCACGCATTTTGGCTACGTAGGCCTTTCGGAAACGCCGCAGATACCACCGGCGCATCCGCCCCCACGCAAGCTCGATCGACATGCATTTGCCGCCACCCGGCTGAATTGACCGGATCGTCGGGTCCATCGGCTCCAATTCCCGCGCGGCCGCACACGATGGGCTGGGCGCCGAGGGGTCGGTTACTGGCTCTGTGGACATGATGCAATCAATTCCAATTCCAGAACGAGCTGGCAGGCGTGATCCGTGACGCGGTTCGCCACGGACGGTCCATTGCCCGGCGTGGCGTGATGCGCCGGTGCGATGGACGCCATCATTGTGACGAGCCCACCCGGCCGCCGTCAACCGTGGGCCACTCGGACATGCGCGGATGAGGCGGTCCAGGGTGATGAAAAGTTGGGGTTGACCCACTTGTTACAGTGACTGGGTCAGCCCCGGTTTACTGCCGCGGGAGAGGTTGAATATGGCTTTCAACCAAAGGATTCTCGTCCCATCGTTAACCTGGGGCGTCGGTCGCCTTCGACTCCCCGTCCCCCACGCTACGATGAATATGG
>CAZSOG010000228.1:0-7167 GCA_964607555.1 uncultured Pirellulaceae bacterium
GTTCATGTTGAGTGTTGCAGACTGTCCAGGGCAGTATCATTAGTGTTGATTAGTGTAGATTAGTGTTCCTTGATAGCAGATGCCGTGACGCTGGTTTTTGTTTTCTTTTTTCGCTTGCGCTCTTGAGGAATCGATCATGAAAATACCGTCCTGCTGTTGGGTTGTGACCATGGCCGCCTTGCTCTCCCTATGTCCAGCCCTGTTTGCGCGGAAAGCCGCGCTGGCTGCCAACCGACCTCCCAACATCCTGTTCGCGATCGCGGATGACTGGAGCTGGCCCCATGCCGGAGCGTACGGTGATCCGGTCGTCAGGACGCCGACTTTCGATCGTCTGGCGCGTGAGGGCATTTTGTTTTCCCATGTGTACGTGTCATCCCCGTCCTGCACGCCGTCGCGCGGTGCCACGCTGACTGGGCAATGGCATTGGCGATTGAAGGCCGGCGCGAATTTGTGGTCGATATTCCCGGACGAGTTCGTGACGTACCCGGAGCTTCTCAAGAAGGCTGGTTACGATGTTGGGTATTGTGGCAAGGGCTGGGGACCGGGCCGACCGGCGACCCCGGGCCGTGAAATGACCGGCAAGCACTATCGGGATTTTCAGCAGTTCGCGGCCCAATGGAACAAAGACCAGCCGTTTTGTTTCTGGCTCGGCAGCTTCGACCCGCACCGACCTTACAAGGCCGGGACGGGCGCCAAATCAGGCTTGGCGCTGGACAAGATCAAACTCCTTGAGTGTTTTCCAGATGCCCCGGAAGTACGTGCAGATGTGGCGGATTACTATTTTGAAGTGGAACGATTTGACCGTGCGGTCGGCGCCGCCGTCAAGACACTCGAGTCATTGGGACAATTGGATAACACGCTGGTCGTCATGACTAGTGACAATGGTATGCCATTTCCGAGGTGCAAGAGCAATCTGTATGACGGTGGCACGCGCATGCCGCTGGCCATTCGCTGGAGCGATCGAGTCAAAGCGGGACGAACGGTCAGTGATTTCGTGAGTTTCACGGACTTTGCCCCGACGTTTCTGGACGTAGCTCAAGTCACCATTCCCGCCACCATGACCGGCCGGTCCATCTTGCCTTTATTGCAAGGGTCTCGATCCGGCCGGATTGATCCATCGCGCGACTTCACGCTGGTCGGCAAGGAACGACATTGCCCGGCTCAAGACCGTCCGAACATGGGCGGCTATCCATGCCGGGGGATTCGAACGGATGACTTTTTTTTCATTCGCAATTACGCGCCGGATCGCTGGCCGGCGGGAACTCCTGACTACCGGAACGCCACCTTTCCCGGCTCGTGGTATGGCGACTGCGATAATGGACCGACCAAGACCTACATGGTCGCCAAACGCGACCAAGATGCCGTGCATCGGCGGCTATTCGCGCTGGCGTTCGCCAAACGACCAGCGGTGGAATTGTATGATCTCAAGAAAGACCCGCAACAACTTCACAACGTCGCGGGAGATCCGGACTACCGCTCGGTGCAGTCCACCTTGGACGCGAAACTGACCGCGCGATTGAAGGCTACCGGCGATCCGCGTGCCGTTGGCCGCGGTGACCAGTTCGACAAGTATGAGTACCTAGGCGGAGCACCGACCTACCCGGGCTGGAAGAAACCCAAAACGGGTGGATCGGTCCGCAAGTGAGTTCCGTTTGAACTATAATCATGGTAGTGTTCATTCCTGGATCCGAGCTTGCACGGGCACGAACAGATATCGGGCTTTTGGGCGAGTAGCGATCTGTGTCATGGTCCGCCCGCCGGAGTCTGCTTGTGCGAGTTATCGTCGAAAACGATGCCACGGCCGTGGCGCGCCGTGCCGCTCGGATCACCGCCGATTTTATTCATCAGAAACCATCCTGCGTGCTCGGGCTGCCGACCGGCAGTACGCCCCTGGGTCTCTATCGCGAGCTGATCCGGATGCATCGCGCGGAAGGACTCGATTTCTCGCGCGTGGTGACGTTCAACCTGGACGAGTATCTGGGACTCGGGCCGGATCATCCGCAGAGCTATCGGCATTTCATGCAGGAGCATCTGTTCGACCACATCAATATTCGCCCGGAAAAAACCCATGTCCCCGATGGTTTGACGCGCGATTTCGAGACGTACGGGCGGCGATACGAACACGACATTGCCGACGCGGGCGGTATCGATTTGCAGATTCTGGGCATTGGCGCGGACGGCCACGTGGGTTTCAATGAACCCGGCTCGTCATTGGACAGCCGCACTCGAATCAAGGCGCTGGCAAGCGAGACGATTCACGATAATGCGCGGTTTTTCCCGAGCGAAGAGCAGGTCCCGAGGCTGGCGATAACGGTAGGTGTCGGTACGATACTTGAGGCACGACGCTGCATGCTGTTGGCCACGGGGAAAGCGAAGGCACCGGCAGTATCCGCCATGATCGAGGGGCCGGTCACGGCCCAGATCACCGCCTCTTCGTTGCAGTGGCACCGCAACGTGTTGGCGCTCGTTGACCAGGAGGCCGGGGCGCGATTGAAGCGAATCGCCTACTATGAAGAAGTGGAACATGCGCGCCGGTTGCTGGAGGCCGGTGAATTGCGCAAACTTGGCATCGACCCGGGTGAATCCGCGGATTCCGAACTCCTGTAACCGTCGTCGTTCACGGAGCACCGAATTTGACCATCCCGTGCGACTGTTGAACGAGGCGATCTGGCCGGAATACATGCGGACTTTCATATTCTTGCCACAAGATATTCTTGCCCCTTCTTCTTTGCGCGCCTTCGCACGATCACGGAATTGCAGAGAAGATATGGCAAGAATATAAGAGGTTTTGCTTAATCGATGGCTCAATCCCATTGTCGGTCGTCACCTCGTTCGCTAGGGTCCATTGTGGTGGCGACGTGGCATTCGGCGAACATGATCGTCGGCTCAGTTTTCAGGAGTTCTCATGCGACAAATCGGTAGTATTTTGGACAAACGCGAGGCCCAGCGATTCACCGCGTATCTGGTCACCAGTGGGGTCGAAGCACAGACGGAGCAAGATGGCGATGCATGGGCGATCTGGGTGCGCGACGAAAACGACCTGGAACGCGCGCGCGAGTCATTCGAGTCCTTTCGCCACAATCCGGACGATCGCCGCTACGCCGGTGCCGAACGCGAGGCGGAGGTTATCCGGCGACAACAGGAAAAAGAGCGCCAGAGCGCGGAGAAGAATGTGGTTGACGTCCGCAGACGCTGGCAACAACCGGCGGCGCGCGATGCGCCGTTGACCGTGACGCTCGTCGTTTTGTCCATCCTGGTTTCGGTGGGCGGGGACTTCGGCCATGCGGAAAAAGGCATCGGGGCCACGGTGAATCACCGCTTGCAGTTCTGCGAGCGGGCCAGCTACGTCCGGGCCAAGGGCAATCCTCTGGCGGACATTGCCAACGGGCAAGTATGGCGCGCGGTAACGCCCATGTTCTTGCATTTGGAGTGGTTCCATCTGATCTTCAACATGTTGTGGTTTTTTCAGTTCGGCGCGCTGATTGAAAAACTGCGCGGCACCTGGCGACTTGGCTTGCTGGTGCTCTTCATTGCGGTTCTGTCGAATACGGCGCAGGCGGTGGCGCCAACGCAATGGGGTGGAACGTTCCTCTTCGGCGGCATGTCGGGAGTCGTCTACGGACTGTTCGGCTACATTTGGATGAAGGCGATGTTTGATTCACGCTCTGGATTCATGATGCCCCAGATCACCGTGATCATTCTCGTTGGCTGGCTGTTTCTGTGTATGACACCGGCGGTGCCCCACGTTGCCAATGTTGCCCATGTCGTTGGGCTGGTCGCTGGCATTGCGGTCGGGTATCTTCCCCGTCTGTGGAACGGCTGACATCGTTTTGTAAGGAGAGTACTGGGATGGCGGATAAATTCGATCCCTATCGCGAAGCACTTGTCATGGAAACCAAGACCATTTGGCCGGACGGGATCGGGCCGGCCGATGCGGCGGAAAAACGGCGGATCGCGCAACGCTTGCACGCGGACCCCAAAGAGTGTGCTGAATTGGAATACGTTCGTTTGACAACCGGTTTTTGCCGTCAGATCACGGTCACCGAAAAAGATCTGAAGGAACTATCGTGACACCGACAACCGTTCACGTGGATTTGGGAGCCCGGAGCTATCCGATCGGGATCGGATCGCATTGGCTCGATCAAGCAGGTGAGTGGATTCTGCAAACAGATTCCCCCACTCACGCGGTGGTGATCACCGATGACAATGTCGAAACACCGCACGCGACGACGGTCGCGGAGAGTCTGGTCGACCAAGGATTGGCCGTCGACCTGGTGGTGGTTGCCGCCGGTGAAGCGACGAAATGCGTCGCGGTCGCCGATCAGCTGTGGCAGCAGTTGCTCGAATTGGATGCTGACCGCGCGACCTGCGTGATTGCCGTCGGCGGTGGCGTCGTTGGTGACCTAGCCGGGTTTATTGCCTCGACCTACGCGCGCGGCCTGCGCTTCGTCCAGATACCAACCACCTTGCTGGCACAGGTGGACAGTAGCGTCGGAGGCAAGGTCGCCATCAATCTAACTGCTGCCAAGAATATGGTGGGGGCGTTCTGGCAACCGGCAACCGTCCTGATCGACACGCATACATTGTCGACGCTGCCACGCCGTGAGTTCCGTGCGGGGATGGGGGAAGTGATCAAGTATGGAGTAATCCAGGACGCCGAGTTTTTTGCCTATCTTGAACAGAACGCCGAGCCGCTCAATGCGCGCGATGATGACTGCCTGCGGGAAGTCGTGGCCAGATGCTGCCGCTTGAAAGCCGATGTTGTCGAGGCGGACGAATGCGAGCAGAGCGGTCGGCGCGCTATCTTGAATTACGGCCATACGTTCGGCCATGCTCTGGAAACGGTGACCGGCTATGGACGGCTGTTGCATGGCGAGGCGGTGGCGATCGGCATGATGTGTGCCGCGCGCCTGGCCGCGGCACTCGGCATGGTCGATACGGATCTGGCGGCGCGCCAACGCGACTTGCTGTTGGCGTATGACCTGCCGGTCCACGTGCCCGCCGTCAATCATGATGCGGTGATCGAGGCGATGCAGCATGACAAGAAAGTGTCCCATGGCACCCTGCGATTCGTGTTGCCCACACAGCTGGGCCAGGTGCGCATGGTGCCCGATGTCGACCCCGCGCTGGTGCGGCAAGCACTCGGTGAGAGTGCCGGTTGAGGGAGGAAGGGCAGGGTCAAGATAACACTATGCATCGCATGATCCCCAAGGACAACTTATTGGCAATTAGAGACGTTATGGGCGATGATCTGATTATCTCGAGTCGAGTTCTTGCATCGAACCACGCGTATGGGCTGGCGACGGGGAGGAGCTAGGGATTAGGGATGCTGCCGGGTGGGTCGTGGGAGAGGCGCACAGGGTTAGAGGTTGGGGTTGCGCGCGGTCGGTTTGGAAAACCGACCGCGCGCAACTGCGTATCGGGCGGTACTGCCTGTCGCTTTTTGGGCGGCACAGGTAGAGCGTTTCTCCGAAACGTTCTGGGCGCCGTCGAACGCCTGGCCGCTGGCCCGTCGCCGGCATTGCACTCAAAAACCCACTGACCCTTTGGCCGGGTCAGTGGGTTTGCTGGTTAATGCCTGAGCGGAACGGCGCGCCGGTCGAGCCGTTGATCGGTTTACATGGCGCCGATTTTCTCGGTCAGATCCACGGTGCGGCAACTGTAGCCCCACTCGTTGTCATACCAGCTGACGACCTTGGCCATGGTCCCATTGACCACTTGCGTAAAGTCGGCAGCGAAGAGCGAGCTGTGCGAGTCGCCGATCACGTCGGAAGAAACGATCGGATCCGTGACGAAGTCGAGGATACCTTGGAGGTCGCCTTCGGCGGCCGCTTTGATTTCCGCATTGATTTCGTCCGCGGTCGTGGCCTTCTTCAGGTTCACGGTCAGGTCGACGACACTCCCGGTGCCTACGGGAACACGCATCGCGATCCCGGTCAGTTTACCCGCCAGGCTGGGGATTACCTTCCCGACGGCCTTCGCCGCGCCGGTGCTGGTCGGAATGATATTCATCGCGGCGGCGCGTGCCCGATAAAGATCGCGGTGCGGAAAGTCCTGGAGCCGTTGATCGTTCGTATAGGCGTGGACGGTGGTCATCAAGCCACGCTCGATCTCGAACTTGTCATGCAGCACTTTGGCGACGGGGGCCAGGCAGTTGGTAGTGCAACTGGCATTGGAGACACATTTCATCGCGGCGGTCAACTGATCGTCATTGACGCCCAAGACGCACGTCAGATCGGGATCGTCCTTGGCCGGGGCGCTGATGATCACCTTCTTCGCGCCGGCTTTCAGATGCGTGTCATAGCCGGGTTTGGTATCGGTCGCATGAGCGCGGAAAACACCGGTGCTTTCGATAACAACGTCCACCTGGTTGTCACCCCAGGGCAGCTGGGCCGGGTCACGCTCGTCCAACGCGAGGATTTGCTTGCCGTCGACGACCAGGAACTTATCGTCGAATTCCACGGTCCCCGGGTAGCGGCGATGAATGCTGTCATACTTCAGCAGCGTTGCGAGCGTCCTATTGTCGGTCAGGTCGTTCACCGCGACCACTTCAAACTTGTCCGGCTGGCTCATGAGAATCCGGAACACGAGACGCCCGATACGTCCGAAGCCATTGATTGCAACACGAATTGCCATACTGTTTCTCCTTCAGAAAACCGTCGTGCCCTATCGTCCGGGCACCCAATCGAATTCAGGGCATCCGAGAAGGCACGACAGATGGACCTTCTCAACCCGTTGAGATCTCTCGTTTGTACTTAGACGCGTGAGCCGAACCCCATTTGGGGCATGACGCCCGCCACCGGAATAATGTGGGGGCAACTCATCGCTGCCCACCGGGCGCGGTCCAGCTGCGGACGACCGCGCCGCGGCTCGAAACCGCGCTCGACCGCTGCTAATCGGCAAGCGTGATAGCTACGTCGTGGTCTTGCGTTACGGTTCTAAGCGTCCTCTTCACGAACCGGTCGGAGCGAAAATTATAATGGGGAGCGCCATGGACAACAACCGGGTGATCCGTCGACCGCGCGGCCCAAGGGCGCAGCCAAGCCGCGCGAGAACGGCACGGGCGTTGAAATGCGCCGCAACTGAACGATAAAGGCGGAGGTCCACCGGGCCAAGCCGCCTCTTTGACCAAGGATCGGGGGAGCGTGAGGAGAACCACGTGTCGCC
>CAZSOG010000229.1:0-7148 GCA_964607555.1 uncultured Pirellulaceae bacterium
GCGTGCGTGTTGGGGATTACCGAGAATACGACTTGCCGCCCCACCTCGGCCGTTACGTGGCGCCGTTTCGGATCTTGAAGCCCTTGTGGGCCACGCTGTCGCCCTGGAGGACGCATCCATAGTGCCTCACTGGAAAGTCCCTGAAGATTTTCCAGCCGCCTTGTGCGTGCCGGTCTCCTCGGCAAATACACCGTTGGGCACGCTGTGGTTTTTTTGTCATGAGACACGCGAATTCACGGATGAACAGACGCATTTGGCCGAAATCATCGCGGGCCGATTGGTGGCGGATCTTGAACGCGAAGTGCTTGCAAACGAACAACTGCAGTCGCGGCACGGCGCGCATGCGTTGCGCATCATGTCCCGTTTTCAAGACGAGCTTGCTCCGAGCATTCCGCCGCTGATTGACGGCTGGCAAGTTGCCGGTCGAACCCTCCGTGCCGAAGCCATCGGCGGCGATTTTCATGACTGGTTCGTACTGCCCGATGGGCGTCTTGCGGTGATCGCCGGGCATGCCGAGGGAGATGCGGTTGATGCGGCCTTGACCTGTACGCTGCTCCAAGCGGCGCTGAAAGCCCATGCGGATCACCGACACAATGCGCGCCAAATGCTCGACCACCTCAGTGAATCACTCTGGATCGGGTCCACCGGGGACCGCTTCGCGTCCGTATGGTACGGGCTGATCGACCCAGAACGTGGTTTGCTGCAGTTCGCTTCTGCCGGCGATACAAGTGCCGTGATTCGATCAACCCTTGCGGGGCGGGCGCAGACACTGACTAGTGATCAGCCACTTCTGGGATCCGATCCCGATCACCGCTACGCCGCATCCAACCGGACGATTAAACCGGGCGATTCATTGATCCTCTACACACGCGGTATTCGTGACTCATTCGATGGAATGGGGCGGGAGCTGGACGCGCAACGACTGGTTGCCGTCACGAAGACCGACGACGAGTCCACTGCGGAAGAACAAGTCGACGCCATCTTTCACGCAGTCGCCGGCAGTGCCGCAGTCGATCGTACCGTGATTGTCGTTCGACATATCTACTAATGCGGGTGGCCCGCAGCCCACAAGGGAGTACGCCCTTGTTCCGCAGCGCTCCCGTTGTCCGCTTTGAAACATGCGCGCACGGTGCGCGCATCTGGCAGCCTAAGAATCTAAGAAAGCCATGCTGCGGGAAGTCTCCCTAGGTTGCGTCCCTGCGCGTTCCTCCGGCCGCGCGGCCTGACCTTCCAGCAACCGGCGCGACACGAATCGGCACACGGCCGAGCGATTTGGCACGGCGATTGCTAGTGTGAGCGGCACAACCGTGGGTTGGTGCCGCATGGACGCATCATGAACAGCAGACGGTTCAGTGGTCATGCAAGAAACATCGTGCGGCAAGCGTCACCCGGTGAAAAGACGCTATCCGTAGCCGGAGTCACGAAATAGCGACAGAATGACCCATAAGCGACGAATTGTCATGCCGTGGACCGCGGATGCAACATTTCCGACTAATCGAGCACGCGACGGTGCAGAACCGAATAGTAACGAAACCGACCGGGCATGTGCGAGCCGACCGAAGCAAGGACGATAACCATCATTAGAATCACAACACGTTGATTCCAAGACCATGGAATGAGGCACAACAAGGCTAATTTGACCCAGACGAAGATCCCGCGACCTTGATACGACCATTTCGCCTGCAAACCGGTTTCAATCAATATCAATACAAGTCCGGTGCCAATCGTGGCATACAGCCATGGATAAAGACGCGTTCTCGAGATAGCGAATACATGCCCACCGACCAACGGCGCCATCGCCGCGATATGCAACGTGCGAAACGTGATATTCCAGAAGCGTGTCGTCGGGAAACTCATATTCCGATCTTTGCCTCACTTGAAATCAAGGACGGCGACATCCCCGGGGTCAACCGTGAACGAAACCGTCCTGTCATGACAGATGATGATCTGGTTCGCGACCAGTTCATGGCATTTCGTGGCCCCAAAGTCAGGTTCCCACTTTAATTGCACGGTTCGCTGTTGCGGGCCATCGTTCAGCACGGTGAGGTAGCGATCCCCAAACCGTTCGACGTAAACATCGGAACAGTCACAAGTTGCCTTCGAAACAGGTTCCCACCCGGCCTCGGCCAGTTTGCGACAGAGCGGGACATATTTCTTAAACAATGGCCGGTCACGGTTATAGAGCTCTGGACGAGTAAAGTAGTGGCCTTGTGACGCATTGTGACTGAAGAAACCAGGAAACATGCCATAGGCGATCGCGCGTTTCATGTATTTTTCAACCAGCGCATGCGAAAATTGTTCAAACCGAGTATTCATCAAGAAACAATAGGGTTTTCCTTTACACATCGCCCGCCGATATAGCAAATCGGCGTCACTCATTGGTCGCCATTTACCGTTGGGATTCCAATTCGTTTCGGTCCCCATCACATCCAGCAGTGGGGCAAGCCAGCAAATGCGAATCGGTGTTGAATTGGCCATCATCAACCGGTTCATATCGTGGATATCTCGGCTGATAGCGCGGATGTATTCAAAGACGACGAGTCCTCGAAGAATGGCCGGTTTCTTCGCGTCGAGCGAATAGCAAAGTGGTGTCGTGGCGGCAGCAAAATGATCGCGGCGAAAATCAAGTTGTGCGGTGACATAACCCTCGCTCGAATCGATATATTCGCCGTCCAAGTTTCCTTTGCGCCCCGGGCCGTAGTATCGGGCACGAATTTCCGGATTCCACTTGAGCTTGAAATCGGTTGGTTCACCAGCGATACCGGGCATCGAGTTGATGCTCCAGACCGCGCCGTCACACCATGGTTCATCGCGCAACAACGCCACCAATCGTCCCTTTTCGTCGTGAAACCCACTGGTCAGCAGTGCTTTGGCCGGGGCGCTGTTTTTTTCCTCAGCCAGTTGCCGCGCGTATCGAACCGCCTGGTCCATCGTTCTCGGCATTTCCTTTGGCATCCGCATCCACCATGTCATAGGTTCCGTATAGCGAAATGTCGTAATACCGTGAGCGTCATCCCATGCAGTTTCGCCCGTTCCTTCCTTGAACTGAAATCCAAAATCTTGCCACTGCTGAACGGCGCTGATTTTGGCGAAGGGCATCCAGAGTCCCTGCCGGGAGGTCCGGCACCGAAATGACTCGCCGTACAATTGATAGTAACGAGCCAGCGCCGCGCGGAATCGCCATTTCGGATCGAACGTGAACTCACAAAACCGGACGCGCGCGATCGGCTTTTCCGGCGCCAGCCCGATGTCGTATGCCAGATACAATTCACCGCTCGCCGCGTTATAACCTACTCGATAGAACGCGGGTTGTGCCATGTCGATCCCCAACGCCACGCCGGTCCGTGTGTTGGCCACGGCGCCAAGCGGGTACTTGGATAGCCGGCCATTGGAACCGACTCGAAAGCGAGAAGTATTCGCATACTCTGCCGTCGCCTCGATGCGTGTCGCGCGTCGCGGGTCATCAAGCCAATACAGACCGTCCGGCGCCACTGGAACCGTATAGAGCAGCGTAATGGCGCGATCCTTGCCGCTCGTATCGCGGAGTGTCACGTCATGAAACGTCGCATCATCTTGGCGCTGATCTCTTGTACTCATGTGGAGTCCCAAAGCGCTCGTGGAGATTGCGACGTAGTCGCCCTCCGCGGCAACATCGCGCACCTGAAATCCGTGTCGTCCCGCAGCCGTCAACAGAACCGGTACTCCATCAAAACGAGTCGCCCCGGCCGGCGCTCGTTGCACATGCAATTCGGCGCCGCGAAACCACGCCTTACCGGCGTGCCCGCGCAGCAACAAGTTGACGGTCACCGTGGCGATCGGTTTCTCCGGCACGATGATCACGCGCCGTTGTTGCCATGCGTGCGTGCCTGTATCGAATGGCGCCGTCTGGCCCCAAAGATGCCCGCCATCCATATATGTCAAGTCGAGATATAGAGAGTAATTACTGTCCGGTGCGCCGGTGACGTCCACCGACCGACTCCAGGCAACGGCAACGATCGGATCCGGGACCTTTTGCTGCAACGAGACAGTCTGGCTCGCGCCACGCTGCACGCCACGCGACGTTGCGTTGCTACAGACGAGATACTCGCCTTCACGCCGAAACCCCTTGCCCCATGGCCGCCACGCACTCCCTTTCAAGTGGTTCTGGCCGCCAACCTGTGCACGCAACACTTCCTTGACCACGCGGCCATCCACGGCAGCTCGACTCGCTGTCGTGAGTGCGAAGGTGAACGCCATAGCGGATATGGCAAGCAGAATAGTCCGGAATAGTGCATTTGAATTCATGATCTAATCCTCCACGGTGAACTTGTATGTTCCCGACCCGATATTGAGTCTTGTCGAGTGTTGATCTGTTCCCAGGACTGCAATGGACGGTGCTTTCTTGATCGGAACATCGCTCTCGGATATGCGGTTCGGGTCGGTGGTTGGAAGGTAGACGGTGGCGCGCGTGTTGGGCGGGATCGTAACATTCAGCGACCACCGTCGCGCGTCGGTTTTCCAGGTGGAGCGAATCGTGCCATACGGCGATTCCGTGCGTGCCCGCACCCAAGTGAGATCACTCACGGGCCGCGGGCGGATAACAATGTGCTTGAAGCCTGGGTGCTCCGGATCCGCATGAATGCCCGCCAATTCCTGATAGAACCAGGTACTGATATCCCCGAACATGATGTGATCGAGCGATGACTGACCGTCCCAGTGTTCCCAGAGCGTTGTCGCGCCGCGCCTGACCCAGTCGCCGTACCCAGGTGGCGTTGTTTGAGTCGCGATTCGATATGCCAACTCGTGCTGGCCGTTATCGCTTAGGGCATGAAAAAGGTACTTGGCGCCGAGGATGCCGACGTCCAGATGTGTTTGCTGGTCATTCAGGTTTGCAATGAGTTGTTCGAGTGTCGCCGGTTTGGTCATGGACGTCGCAAGTCCCTGATAGAGCGCGCAGCTGAGTGCCGTTTGACTTCCGTTCTGATAGATTCCCTGACCTCGATAGAACTCCTTGTTAAACTCCGTTCGAATCATCCCGGCCAATTCCGTGTACTTTGCGGCGTCCTGGTCTCGGCCGAGGATTCGAGCAACATCAGCGACGATGCGCGCGTCAACGTAGTAGTATGCCGTGGATGTGATCATCGCGGGCGTCGTGGTTTTCGCGGGTGCCCAGTCACCGAGCCCGATTGATACGATGTGGTTTTTCGAACGCGCGGTCAAATAGTCGACATAGCGTTTCATTCGGTCAAAGTGTTTCCGCAAGATAGCCGTGTCGCCGCGGTAAACGTATAGGTACCAGGGAATCAGGACAAAAGCACTATCCCACGCGGGCCCGTTCCCCCATGCGTAACCCCATCCACCAGTTGGGATGATCGCGGCCACTTCACCGGAGTCACGCTGTTCGTCGTGAATATCCTGTATCCATTTATGGTATGCGGCTGTATTGTCGAAATTGTACATGGCCTGCTCGGCGGCCAAATGAGCGTCGCCCGTCCAGCCGTTCTTTTCGCGTGTCGGACAGTCCGTCGGATAACCATGGAAGTTATTTCGATAGCTCCATCGCGTCAGTCGTTGGATCGTGTTGAGCAGTTCATTCGAACATCGAATCTCGCCGATCGAAGGAAAGGCCGTATGCACAACACAGCCAGTTACCGTGTCGCCAGTCGGTTTGGTCGGCAAACCAGTAAGCTCGACGTAGCGGAAGCCGTGGTACGTGAAGTGCGGCTCCCACTGTTCGATACCTTCTCCTTTAAGCACGTAGGTGTCGGTTTGAAACGGACCTTCGAAAACGAACTTCTCGATCTCACTCCGTTCGATCGTGCCGCGCGCGTCGATCCTCTCGCTGTACCGCATTGTTACTTTCGTCCCGGCCGGTCCGTGGACCTTCAATCGCGCCCAACCAGCGATGTTCTGGCCCATGTCAAACACGTGGACGCCGGGGCGCGGTTCCGTGATTTTCACGGGCTGGATGGTATCAATAACTCGAATCGCCGGCATGACCTGAGAAGTAAGCCGACCCTTCGGACCGGCAACGATCGTCGGATCATGCCACCCGGAGTCGTCGAACGTCGCGGAACTCCAACCGGCTTGTTCCTTGCGCGCGTCATACCATTCGCCTGCCCGAACGCTGTCAAGTACTACCGGGCCGGTCGAAGCACGCCAGCTGGAATCGCTCGCGATGGTCCGCACGGAGCCGTCCTGCGATTCGATGTGTAGATGCAACAGCATCGTGGGCGGCGCGCGCCAGGGAGCCGAATCAAAATCCCACGTTGCACGCGTATGCATGTTGTACCAGCCGTTGCCCAGCATGACCCCGAGTGCATTTGGGCCCTGATGCAAGAGTTGTGTCACGTCGTGCGTTACGTAAAGCACGCGCCGATCGTACCGTGTGAAGGCAGGATCCAGAACGTGGTTGCCGACGTGTTGTCCATTGATGTATAGGCAATGATAGCCGAGTCCACAGATCGACAAGATCGCTCGTCGGATCGGCTGGTCGACGAGGAACTTCTTGCGAAACAGCGGACTGGAGGCGCGTTGCGACCAGCCGACGCGCGGACCAGGTCGCGGTGTCCCCCAAATACCTTTTCCAACAGCGGAAACCACGGTTGCCGGTCGCCAATGCGAGTCGTCAAACGTCGCGCCAAACCAATCGGCTCCACCGCGAACAGAGACGCGCCATTTTCCGTCCGTCGCGACGATAATACGTTTGCCGGTCGACATCTGCACGACCAGTGTCGCGGCTAATCCGCCGTTGCCGGCCGATTGTTTCGGTATGTCGAGTGCCAGGATATTGCGTCCCGGCTTGAGACGGGACGTCATTTCAACTTCGTAAGCACGGCGCCATGGCCGCTGCGTCTCGATACTCTTGCTCGCCTGCTGACCGTTCACGAAAAGTCGGTACGGTTCCGTGGAGGCCAGCGTCATATAGGCCCAGGATACATAGCCTTCATCTGGCAGGCGAATGGTCCGCCGGAAAAAGTGAACCGGATGGTCCGATGCGTTGTCGGACGGAGGTGTCCAGATCCAAGTGGCCCGATCAAAGTTCAAAAGTTCGCCCGGACCGCCGGGTTGGGTCTCGCGCGCCAGGGGCTCCACGTGGCTTAGCCACTCGGCTCCCCAATCTTTCGAGTCCAGGATTCCCATGGACCATGTACTCGGCCGGCTCCACG
>CAZSOG010000230.1:0-7143 GCA_964607555.1 uncultured Pirellulaceae bacterium
GTCGGCGGAGCGCATGACTCTGCACTACTCGCGGCACGCTCTCGCGCACCTCCCGCCCCCACCGACCTTGAGTCGGCGGAGCGCATGACTCTGCACTACTCGCGGCACGCTCTCGCGCACCTCCCGCCCCCACCGACCTTGAGTCGGTGGAGCGCATGACTCTGCACTACTCGCGGCACGCTCTCGCGCACCTCCCGCCTCCACGCAGACAAGCTGGGCGGGGGTCGGATATCGACGATCCAAGCATTGACAAACCCATAACCAAAAAAGGTGGCGCTGTCCAACTTGACTCGACCCCAAAAACTTGACTCGAGATCATCACATTTCGGCCCATAAGGTCTCTAACGCGGCCTTCGACCGCAAGGCTGGAGGCTGGAGACTGGAGACTGTAGGGTTTGCGGCGTAAGGTCTTGGAAAAAAACATGCGCGCAGGGTACGCACATATTATCACCTAGGAATCTAACGCGGCTGTCAATCCCAATGTTTTAGCAGCCCAGGCTCAGGCTGGCCTGTGATAAACTCGCAGTCGTTGCAGCGTGTGTTGTTGCGGGGCGAGCTGATGGGCGGTGTAGCGGACTGCGATTCTCTTTGTGTAACGGTCACGGCAAGTCGTAGTCCAGGCCCTTCGTGCGTGCCTGGTCGCGAACCGCTCGAATCATCGCGCGCCAATGGGAGGCGAGGAATCGTGGATGTTCGCGGCTCCGCTGGGCGTAAATTCGCGTGGCCTTGGTCAAGTCCAGATTAGCGACGAGCACGGTTTCGTTCTCGTTGTCGGCCAGTTGCAGCACGCGCTGGTCAGGCGCAACGATCTTCGAGTCACCGGCCGACCATTTGCCACGCGTTTGGGGTCCTACCGAGTTGGCGAAGACGTAGTAAATCGCGTTTTCAAATGCGCGCGTGGCGATGCCGTCGCGGCCCGCCCGTTTTTTGCGCGATACGGCCAATGAGTCCATTCCCGCATTGGGATGAAACAAGATCCGGGCGCCCGCCATGACCGCCAATCGGACCAGCTCCGGGTAGCGTCGTTCGTGACAAATCACGGTGGTCACGGGGATTCGATCGATTTGAAAGAGGGCGATCGAATTGCCGGGTTTGAAATAAGGCTGATCCGAGGGTGTGAGCTGGTTCTTCGCGTAGCAATGCACGACCTTGCCACGGCGATCAAAGGCCACGAGACAGTTGTACAACGCACGCCGCCTGTACACGGGTGTGCCGACCAACAGATAGATCCTCAAGCGGGCCGCCAATTGTCCAATTATGCGCAGCGCTTCCAGAATTCGCGACGGTTGCAACATTGCAAAGTCATACGTGTAGCCGGTCACGGCACACTCTGGAAACAACACGGCGTCCGCGTGCCGGCGCGCGGCGCTCCGCGCCAGCCGATCGATCGACTCAAGATTCTCCTCGAGCGTCGGTCGGAACTTCATTTGCACGGCGGCGATGCGCAGTTCACGGCGCGCCACCCGCGTTGCGTTCGTTTTGACAGTCATGGGTCCCCGCGTGATTACCGGATCTTACCGTTCGGGCCAAAGTCGCACGAGACAAACGCCGTGCCGTGGCACTTTGGCCGCGAGCCGCGTGTCGAATGTACCGATATCCTGCTGGCGCCAGAGGTCGCGAGCGCGCTGCTTGCCGCGCAGTCCCAGTTGCTTCCAGGTAACGGAAATGGACTGGCCTGTTGCCGTCAGGCCGAACAAGCCAACAGCCAGCGATCCATCTTCCATCGGTTTCGCCAAGACAAGATGGTCATCGTCTTGGGTGACGACGCGCGCTTGCCTGCCCAACGCATCCTGGTCGATATCGATTACTTCGGAGTTACACAGCACGTTGATCGTGAACGGATCCAGCTTCGCCATGTCGCCCGAGAAAATCAGGGGAGCCGCCATCAGGGACCACATGGACATATAGGAATATTGTTCGTTGCCGGTCAGCGTCGTTGGATGCCCCACGGTCTGGCCACGTGCGGCACCGACCCAGCCGATCAGAATGTAATCGGGATCATTCCAATGGCCGGGTTTGGCGTACTTTGCGTGCTGCGCGTTCGCGAACCCGACATGGTAGAAACCGGGCAACTGGTCGCCGCGTGCCAGACCGAGATCGCCGGTGGTGCGCCAGCAATTGCCCTCGACGTCGGCGCCCCATTCCCACACGTTGCCCATCCCGTACTGGCATAGATTGAAGACCACATCCCGATCCAGCGTCTTCAGAATCGCGCCCATTTTCCGGTACGGTTTCATCATGCGCTCGCGACCCTCGCCCGTGGCGACCTTGCTGTACGAGCACCAGTCATATTTCAAGAAATCAAACCCCCATCCGGCGAATTCTCGGGCATCTTCCGTTTCGTGCTGGTAAGCGCCAACGTAACCACCGCACGTCCACGGGCCGGGCGACGTATACAGACCGGCCCGCAAGCCCCGGGCGTGGATGTGATCAACCATGCCGCGAATATCGGGGAATTTGGCGTTCGGGAGCACGGCCCCCTGACCGTCTCGGTAAGGTTCGTCTCCCTTGCGTTTCATCCAGCAGTCATCGATGTTCACGTACATGTAGCCGACGTCGGCCATCCCCGACTGGATCATGGTGTCCGCGGCGTTTCGCATATGCTGTTCGGTAACGCGCTGATAGTGGATGTACCAGCTGTTCCAACCCATCGGCGGTGTCAGCGCCAGCGTATCGCCCACGACGAGCGTGAATTGTCGTTCATCCCGCGCCTGTCGGTTTTGGGCGACGAGCCGCATTGTGTACTTGCCTGGTTTTGCCGGGACGTGGCCGGTAATGATCCCGGTGTCCGAATCGACAGTCAGTCCGTCAGGCAGTCCGTCCACGTGAAACGTCAGCGGCCGCGTTCCCGTGCAAGGAATCCGGTACAGGAACGGCCGTCCCGGTCGTGCGCCAAACAACCGCGGTCCGTGTAATTGCGGGCGCGGTCCCGGTTTCGGCGTGAGGATGACTTTCGGTTCCTGCGGAACGGGCGGCGCGTCGATTGCCACGGGCGATTTGCCCACCACATCGAACGCCGCATCGGCCCAGTCCGCATGATCGAAATTTTTGCTGTCGCGCCCGTCGGTGACGATCAACATCAGGAGCTTCTTGCCGGTCAGGTCGATATCGACCTCCTTGGCCGCCGCGCCTGCCTTCAGGACCCCGCTGCGATACACCGTCTGGTCGTCGGCCACGATCCGGAACTCGACACTACCAGGGTTCTTGCCAACTTCATCGTCCACGCCGACCTTGGCCGTGAAGCGACTTGCCCCGCCCTTGAGATCGACCCAGAGGATGCTCGGCGCGTGCGTGCCGACGCCCGCGGCAAATACGTGACCGCCAATTGACAACGGTTTCGACTGTATTGACTTGTTGGCAACCGGAGTCCCCCAACCGGCCGACATCTTGCCGAGGTCCAACGTGGAAAGTGGAACAGGCGTCCCGCCGTAGCTCACGCCAGGCAGGCAGGCCAATAGGTTCACAACCAGAATCACGAGAACGAAATGAGATACATGGTTCATGCCGAATGTCTCCACGTGTGGTAAAAAAAATCACGTCGGGCTGAACGGGCCCCACGAAGTGCAAGGGCCCTCAAGAATGAGCCGCCATTCAAGTTCCTCTAATAATCTGTCCCAAGACCTGGTCTCAAACACGTACGATGGACGTCCACGTCGGCCGAACCAGTGGCTTACGCGCGCCCGGCCGGGGCAGTATGGCGGCAGGTTGAAAAACCGGTCACGGGCATCGGCTGCCAGCCCGCACTTTCTGGTTCGTCGTGGCATCGTACAAACGCCCCACGCAGGCCTGGCTCGCGCGCGGCCGCACGTGGATAATCTAACATATCGGAAATACGCACGCCAGCAACGTCGGGGTGGTGGGCGTTACCGTCGCGAAGCGTGCCCACCGGTTGTTGCGGGACGTCTGCCGGAGAGGTAAACTAGGGTTGGTCTCTCCCCGCTAGACCCCCTTGCCAGATTTGCAATCCACGTACCACACCATGTGCTGATTCAACACGCCGCGTGCGGCGTGTCCAGTCGTTACGGACGGTTTCGGCTGCCGCCCAGGATCAGTGCACCGAGAACACTCCGGAGGACTAAAGATGGTCGCGCGCCAGCGTCGTCGTGGTTTCACGTTGATTGAGTTGCTTGTGGTGATCGCCATTATCGGCATCCTGGTCGGGCTGCTATTACCGGCAGTCCAGGCAGCACGCGAGGCGGCTCGACGCATGCAATGTTCCAACAATCTGCGCCAACTGGGCGTGGCCATGCACAATTATCATGACTCCATGGGCTCGTTTCCGCCCGGATTCATGGCCGTGAACCATCTTGGGCAAGTCAAGGGCGGTTGGGGATGGACCGTGTTCTTGATGCCATTCATCGAACAGAGTCCACTCCGCGATCAGCTGAGCCCGCCCCGGTACAAACTATCACAAGTTGTGGAAGATCCCGTGTTGCTGGCGATGCTGCAAATGCAAATCTCACTGTTTCGTTGTCCGTCATCCACCATGGCAAAGTTGCGTGAATTTCATGGGCCGGGCAGCCAGATGGTTGCCACCGGCAACTACACCTGCTGTCGAGGGTTCTATAATTTGAGAGGACCCATGCACCTGAAACGCGACAATAACGGGATTTTTTATGCGCGTAGCGCGACGCGGATCGCGGGGATTACCGATGGCACGAGCAACACGATCGCGTTGGGGGAACGGACCGTGTTTCCCGCCAACGCCAATGATCCGAAGAAATGGCCGTCCTGGTGCGGACCCGGCGGTCTCGGGATCGGAAGCACGGTAAGTTCCAGTGTCTCGTATCCCTTGAACCACCCGACCACGATTCACGGGTTCAGTAGCCAGCACCCGGGCGGTGCCAATTTCTGCTTTGCCGATGGATCGGTCCACTTTATTTTCGAGTCGATCCAATTCAGTAACGCCGGTCTCGATTCCACCAATACCGGAGACCCGCTCAACTTCATGGACGCGGCCAACCGCGGCGAACTGGGCACGTACCAATTGCTCGGCGTGCGCAATGATGGACAACCGGTTACCGGACAGTTCTGAGTCCCCGGTGCCGCGTCAAGAATAAGAATCTGGAACCAAACTGCTTCGGCAGAGTGTTTATCCGCTCCTTCGACGGACGTGGACGTCTATCGTGCATGTTGGAAACCAGGTTCTGTGACGGCCGCCAAAAATGAGGGTGGCACGCCATTGGCGAGTGCCACCCAGGCCGCAGTTCAAAGCGTACCACAGCTCTAGTGGTTCGCGTGCTTCACCACTTTGGGTTCGTCGACCCGCTCGTGCGGCACTTCCTTCAGTTCACGTACCCAAATGTTGCGATAGCGAACCGGGTTGTGGTGGAATTGCAGTCTAATCGGACCCTTGGCGGGATGCGGTCGATACTCGGGCGGACGATTGAACGGCGTGTCCCCTTCCAGCTGGAAGTGGTTCTGCACGACGACTCCGTTCTGCAGCACGGTGATATAGGCGGGGCTGACGAGCTTGCCGTCCTTGAACCGTGGCGCTGTCCAGATAATGTCATAAGTTTGCCACTCGCCCGGTTTCCGACAGGCATTGACCAGCGGCGGATGCTGTTTGTAAATCGCGCCGCATTGACCGTCGTAATAGGTCTTGTTCTTATAGGAATCGAGAACCTGAACTTCGTAAGTACCCATCAGGAAGACACCGCTATTGCCACGTCCCTGGCTCTGACCGGTCGCCGGGACCGGCTCGGCCCACTCGACATGAAGCTGACAATCGCCGAACACCGCCTTACTTGTGACAGTACCCTCGCCCGAAATCACATAACCGTCCTTGACCTTCCAGTTGTCCGCCCCATCCCATTGCGACATGTCCTTACCGGCAAACAGGACCACCGCGTCGGACGGCGGGCCGTTGGGCGGGCCGGGATCCACGACCTTGGGTTCCGTCCACTTGATTCCACTCAAGTACTCTTCCGCATGTATGTTGTGCCAGCACAAGCACATAGCGATACCGCCAACAGCCATCACGAGCAGGTGTTTCTTCATCTTGACGTCACTCCTAGAGGTTGCACGAAAGAAACGGGTTATTATCGGCGTGCCGGAATTGGGCCGGAACGCATCCAACGTAATCAAACGAATGATAGGTTGCCTCAAAACCACTTGTGCAAGACGTCCACCCGTGTCCGCGGTGAATACGGCAGTCCGTCGTGCAATTCTGCGATCGGTTCTTGTGACAGCCTTCATGTGGTGGGACTGCGGCGAGATGCTCGTCGCGGTGTCAAACGGAATCCTATTGCGCGAGGCCCACATCCGACAAGGGAGCACGCCCTCGTTTTCGCAGCACACCGGTTGTTCGCTGCGAAACATGCGCGCACGGCGCACTTCTGCCGTACCCTTAGAATCTAATTCGTCCATGCCGTCACGGCAAGATGTGGCGTGATCTGAAAGACGAACTCCGCGCGCACACGAGTTGCTTGGGCCATGGGAGCCGCAACGGTCCTTTGCGGAGAAAGGACCTACCTTTGCCGCCCAAATGAAGACAACCAGTACGATTCGATCCAAGCGTCGCGCTGACTTGCGAACCCAAGAGTGGGAACAAGAACCGGATAAAGTTACTCGGGCTATAAAAAAAAGGCCCTCCCCGTTGGCGGGGAGGGGGTGGTTAGATGAGGTTTGGAATAATGACACCCGACGGTTGTCGGCCGGTCGGTACGGCACGCATCGGCTAGCGTTGAGTTGCTTCCGATGTCGATTGATCAGAAGGCGCTGCGGCCAGATTGATGTCTTGTTCGGCATCAAATTCGAACACAAACAGGTTTGCATTCGATTGCAAGTCCACGACCGGTGCGGTGACGGCGCTGATGAGCGTTGTCAGACCGCGTCGCATACTGTCCACGCTCAGCTGATCGGTCATTCGCTCGATCATGAGTGACAGTTCGTTGACTTGGCCGCGAGCGGCGGCCGCCACCGGGTTCGTGACGGTCGCTTCAACCGTTTGCCGACACGCTTCGATGACCTGACGAATGTCTGTCTGACTCGCCGCCGAAGACTCGGCTTCGATCATGTCACTACGCGAATCATACGATTCCTCGCCACGATAATCGTAGTCGTAGTCGCTGTCGTACTCGTCGACAGGCGTCTCGTCGGTCACGGCGGGCTGCTGCTCGGTCGCCTCTTCCTGGTCGGCCT
>CAZSOG010000231.1:0-7143 GCA_964607555.1 uncultured Pirellulaceae bacterium
GGGTTGCGGGCGTAGCCCGCGTTGGGAAAAAGGAATGGTCGCGGCGTCTCAGCCGGTCAACCCGCCAAGGTCGGGCACGACGAGCGAACTGGTTGAGCCATCGCACTCGGTTGCCGGCGCGAAGCTGCCGCGATTGAGTGGCTGGCTCAGCGCGGCAAGGCCGCTGCGATAAACCAAGCCAATCGGATGACTTCGGCGCGCGACGATGACGACATCGCATGGCTTCGACTCATCCATGAAATAGTCCATGAGCGAGTTGAACGAGGAATCTTCGTCGACGATTGGCGCATCGTTCACCATCAAGTCGGCGACGCTGGCACGCCAACCGCTGCGGCGCGGCATATCACCGGCCACGGCGCTGCCACGCAGCAACCCGACCACGGCTTCCTGGTGATCGATCACGGGCAGGTCGTGCAAGCCGGTCTGGGGGAACAGCTGGGATGCCGTGCGCGCGTCCATGTCTTGGGCGACGGCGCGCGGGCAGGGCAACATGATGTCGCGGGCCGTGGTGTTTTCGAACAGGCGTCCGGCGCGTGCCAAATTCTCCCAGTTGCGTGTCTCCTCGTCGAATTGGCCGCAGCGGACAACGCAGTTACCGCCGGAGGCGATTGCCAACCGCAGGGCGTGCTCCGCCCGATCCATGCGTTGGTTGGCGGTCTCCGCGTCGCGCGTGTCGCCGGCGACGCCGATGCTCGCCGTGAACAAGTCGGAGCCGTCGACACCGGGACAGCGAACGGCGGCGACCGCGTCGCGTATTGTTTCGGCCCAGGCTAACGCGCGGGTATCACTTGGCTCAACCAACAACGCGGCGAACCGGCCGTCCCCGCAACTTGCGAGGTACCGCGCGGTCGCTGCCTCCGACTTCAATTGTTCCGCGACGGTGCGCAAAAGCGCGCGCGCGTCGGCCGCTCCGTGCATTCGCCGGAATGGCTTGAAGGAGTCGATTTCCACAAGGATGCACCGCAGCGCCCCGTCCGGCGCGTTCCCGAGTTCATGCCCGAGTCGTTCTCGAAACGCGGACTCGTTCAGCAGGGAGGTAACCGAGCAGATGGCGGACTGGCGACGCATCCGCCGCTCATACTCGAGAAACCGCGCGCCGGCCCGTAGTCGGGCGAGGAGCTCGCCAAAAACGATTGGCTTTGCTAGAAAGTCATTCACGCCCATCTTGAGCGCCTGGGCCACACTCCCTGGATCGATTTCGCTGGCCAGTTGCAAAGTATAGACAGCATGGCTCGTGGCATTCGACAGCAGGGGCTGGCATGCCTGTAGCACGTCTTCGCGACCGTCGATGATCATGAAGTCCGGCGTGCCAAACTGGTGCATCGCGCGAATCTGCCGCGGTTCCGCCACGGTCATGACTTGGAATCCGAAAGCGCCCAAGAAACGGGCCAGGCGTCGCAACGTGCAACGATCCTCCGAGACGACGGCGATTTGAAAAGGGCGTGTGTTCATAGACTGGTTTTCGCGGCAAATCGTGAACGAAATGGGAACTTCGCGACCGTTGCCGGCCGAGTGGAACTCTACATCAATAGTATGTCATGCGACGATCCGCAGGCTTGGCGCTGTCGTACAATTTCAATGGCCGTGGCGTACCCGCCGTCATCTCTGCCTGCCCTGTGCATTGTGGCGGTTCTGCACAAGATCCGGGTCCGCGTGTTGGTACGCCTCATACGACTTGTAATTGGACGCGATTTCGGCTCGGGGCGAGCGGCATTTCAAGCTATGTTTTTGATGGAGAACCGCTGCGGGTGGGCCGCCGCCCGTGTCTCGTGCAGTCCGTGAAGTGAGAGCCTCAAATCGAAATGCGAACGCAAAAAAACGATACTTCCGAACCAGGCACGCCCTGGCTCGAGTATTTCCATGATCGGGAAGGCCGGACACTCAAATTCGAGTTGTTGCGGTTCCCCTTTACGATCGGCCGCGATCCGGCGGTCGACCTGCCGGTCGATTCGACTCGAGTATCCCGACGACATGCGGAGATCATTCACACGCCCGACGACCGGTATGTGCTGCACGATCTGAAGAGTACGAACGGCACGTCGGTCAACGGCCAGGTCGTTGTCGACACCGAGTTGAACGATGGAGATGTCATCGTTGTCGCGGATTCGGAGCTCACGTTTTTCGGCGGCGCATCATCCAATCGTGTCGCCGCGACCCAGGTCATGACGCACTCGGCGTCAAAGAGCCCGCGCGCGGCGCTCGATCTGATCGTTGAAATCCGTAGGCTGCAAGAGAGTCTGGTCCACCGTTCGATCGGTAGCCACTTTCAGCCAATCGTCGATTTGGCCACGAAGGACGTTTTTGGCTATCAGGCCGTTCGCGTGCTCGACGTCACGGATTCTTCCGTGCAGCCGATGACAAACCAAATCGAGCAGATTGAGTGTCATCTTGTCGACCGTGTAAACGAGCAGTACCGATTAGTTGCCGCCGAATTGGCCATGCAGTGGGACACGCCGTTTCATTTGTTTTTCCCGTTGCAGGTGACCGACGTCAGTTTCGACTCCCTGCCGGATCGTTTTCATCGACTCCACGACGTGATGAACGGTCGGCATCAATTGGTCGCGGAAATACCGGAAACGGCCGTTTGTGACATTCCATATTTTCGACGGTTCGTCGATCGCCTCCATGATAATTCAGTAAAAGTCACGTACGCCGGTTTTCAAGGCACCGCGTCCCAGATCGAAGACTGGGACAATGTCCCCCCCGATTACTTGAAATTGGCACCGGCACTCGTGCATGGAATCAGCCGCGCCAGTGGCGGGTGGCGGGAGACCCAGTTGCTTCTGGATGCGGCCCATAAACTGGGCTGCGAAGTCATTGCCGCCGGCGTCCAGGATGATGCGGATTCCGAATGTCTGGCGGAACTCGGGTGCCGCTATGGCACCGGGGATCGGTATGGCAAGGCGGAACCGATCGACGCTTGGACAACGGCGCGGGTTGCCATGGTGCCCGCAACGTAGGACACGGACCGGCACGTGGGTGCCACCCAACACGCAAGAATGCATACGTCGCCCCGTAAGGAAATCCAATCGTGCCACTGCAAGCCATTACCGCTCACGAGCCCATTCCGGGATATCGCATCCGCGACCGACTTGGCGCGGGCGGTTATGGGGAAGTATGGAAAGCGGAAGCCCCCGGCGGGTTGGTCAAGGCGATCAAGTTCGTTTATGGACACTTGAACGAAGAACGCGCCAGCCGCGAGCTGAAGGCACTTAGTCGCATCAAGTCGGTGCGGCATCCGTTCCTGCTGTCACTCGAACGGATCGAGGTCGTGGACGGGCAACTTCTGATCGTGACGGAATTGGCCGAAAAGAGTCTGAAAGATCGGTTCGATCAATGCCGTGAACAGGGACTACCCGGGATCCCACGCGACGAGCTACTTCGCTACTTGCAAGACACGGCGGATGTCTTGGACTTCATGAACGAAGAGCATTGCTTGCAACACCTGGACATCAAGCCGGAGAACTTGTTACTCTTGGCGGGACGCGTCAAAGTCGCCGACTTCGGGCTGGTCAAGGACCTGCACGAGGCCACCGCCTCCATCATGGGCGGATTGACTCCGTTGTACGCCCCGCCCGAGGTTTTTGATGGCCGGCCGTCGCACTGGAGTGATCAGTACAGTTTGGCCATCGTCTATCAGGAGATGCTGACCGGTGAGTTACCGTTCCCGGGTTCGAATGCGATACAGCTGGCACGCCAGCACCTGCACTCGCGTCCCCGCCTCGCGGCGTTGCCGCCGGCGGACCAGTCCGTCGTGTCACGCGCCTTGGCGAAAACGCCAGAACAGCGATTCACGAATTGTCGAGAGTTAGTCCACACGCTCGCGTCGGCCGCCGCGCACGTGAAACTGTCCAGCTCGCCAGCAGCCCCGCGGAATACCTGCCCAACCGAGTTCGGCCCGAACTCCCTCGGCGGACAGAACGCGACACGTGCCTCCGCCAGCGCACGCCTGCCGCGCATTGACCCTCAGCCGCGGTTGGCCAGTGTCCCGCCCGTCGAACCTGTCTCCGCGGAACATGTTACCGAGCCTGTCCTCTATATCGGCATTGGCGGGACCGGCGCGCGCGTCGCGACCAAACTGAACCAGTACTTCGCGAGTTGCCGTGACGCGGGCATGCCGACCCCAAGTCCGTGCGTTGCAGTCGTCGACACGGACGCCAAGGACCTCGCGCAAGTCGCTCGTCTCGAACAGACGTCGACAAACCCGTCGACCGATTGGATCCCGGTGCCGTTGCGACAGCCGCAGAACTATCGACGCGACGCCAACCGGTTGCTTACCTGGATCAGCCGACGCTGGTTATTCAATATTCCCCGCTCACTCAAGACGGACGGTCTGCGACCGCTCGGTCGCCTGGCAATGGTCGACCACATCGAGACGATACGCCAGCATGTGGCCGACGCCCTGATAGCGAGTTCCGCGCAGACGCCGCCACCCCCTGCGACACAGGGTGACCGCCAACTCGAATCCCCGCACGGACAACGTGTCGTGCTGATCGCGTCAATTTCCGGTGGGACGGGGAGCGGCATGATCTTGGATCTCGGTTTCTTGGTGCGCCAAATGCTGGAAGATGTTGGCCGAGACGATGTATCGGTCCACGCGATCCTGCTCCATTCGACGGGCCGGACCGCGCGATGGAAGGAGCTTGCCGCCGTCAATGCGTATGCCACGCTGGCTGAACTGCATTATTTTGGCCGTCTCGACAGTAGTTTTCCGGGCGATTCCTCCTGCGGATTACGCGCATGGCCAGGGCCGGCCACGCCGTTCGACGATGTTAACCTGATCCACCTCGGCGCCGACCTGGACGAACCGCGGTTCCTGGCGTCCATCGACCGTGTCGTGGATCACCTGGCACTCGATACGCCCCACATGGCGGGCCGGCTCTTCGATGCATGCCGCGCGCAGGCCAAGGCCGTTCCGGCGACGGAAACTCGGTTGAGCACGTCCGGGACATGCGTCTTCCGGTGCCTGAGTCCTGAATTGATGACGGGTGCGGTGGAACATATTTGCCGTGGCGTCGTCGAACGTTGGATCAACGGCACGCAGGTCCCCCCAAAAAACTGGCTTGGCGACTCGAACCGCTCGACGACGTCGCTGGCCGCCAGTGAAACGGAGCGGCCGCCCGTCGGCCAGTTGACCGGGGTCGTCGACCAGTGGTTCGTGGATGATCGGTATAACGTCGAGTACATCCTGGACAACGTGACGCACGAGCTCGACACTCAGTTGCAGGGACATCCCAGTCGGTTCTTCGACGCGCGTCTGACGAGCCTGTTATCGAGTGCCGGCGACCACCATCCCGACCCCGCCGCCTTGGTCCACCAGTGGAAAGAAGTGCTGACTGAGTTGATGGGGCCACGTTGGAACGAAGAGGAAGTTCAGATGCGCCCGCCCGGCGCGCTCGACGCCGCCGTCGAAACGACGCGGCAGCGGCTGATCAGCGCGTTCGCGTCGTCCTTGCGGCAACGTGTCTTCGCTCTGATCGAAGATCCCGTGTCACGCGTGCGCGGCGCCGTCTGGGCGGCACAACGGTGCGGTGACTATTGCGACACGCTCCGCGAGCAGCTGCGCGGCATGGAAACGACCGTGGAGCAACAACTGCAGCGGATTGAAGAGGAGTTTTCCGGGCTCGCGTCCCCGGCCGAACCGGGTGAACCGCTGAGTGACCACGATCTCCGCACGCTGTTGGAATCCTATAGTCAACGGCGTACCCGCCAGTATATCGTCACCAACAGTGTCGCCGTCGTCACCGCATTGAAGGGGCACATGGCAGGCGTCCGCGATGAACTGTCTGAATTAATACGCCGTGCGCGCCAATTGGCGGACTTGTTCGAAGTGGACCGTGCCCCGCTCGCGGAGCACCCACCAGAAGTGGATGAAGACGCGTTTGGACAACTCCGCAGCTCAACCAGGAATTTTCTGGCGGAGCGGTTGCCCGAACTCGTTGAACATGCCGAACAGATGATCGAACAGAGTCACGAAGCCGACACGCCGTCGCTCCGATGTCTGCTGACGGACTCCGGCCCACACGTTCAGCAAATCCCGGACCAGCTCCGAAACTTTGGTCGCATGGCCGTTCGCGCGACCATGAAGGAACTGAATGCGATCGAGATCATGTTCGGCGACGATTCGGATCCGGCGACGCAAACACGCGTGTTGAACCAATGCCTGGACGCCGTCAAGCCGGCCTTGGCCGCGTGCGGCGGAGCACAACGGCTCCTGGTCATGCTACCCGAATCGTCAGCCAGCCCCCGCCCGCTCGAACTCCTGCATCAAACCCTTAATGAGCTCCCCTCCGCGACGATGATCCCAACCAGTGACTTCGTGATCTGTCGACAAATCGAACAGGTCCCGTTCACACAGGTCGCCGTCACGCTGATCGAGCAGCGGCAGGACTATGTCGAATTCGCTAATCGACTGCATACACGCCGTGATATTCCGTGGTCCGAACTCCCCGATCTCGTGTGACACATGGTGCGCCAGGCAGTATCCCATACTCGTCTGCCCAAATGCCCGCGCAGGATCCCAGCATACTGTCCAGGACGTGATAAGCGTGTCAACTCCAACTTTTTATCACTCTAGTGCCGCACGCCCCGGGGCGCGGGCCGCCCGCGCTACGAATGACGCCGTACGACGGCTATATGTGCAATGAGGATCCAGAGCGAAAAAAATGCGGTGGCGATCATGATGTGTGTCGACTCGGCAGCCATCGGCAAGGTCCCTCACGTGGCAAAGCTGCGAATATTCTAGTCGTCAATATGCTGCGAAGAGTCGCGAAACTCCGGCGCTTACAGGTATGCCGCAAAAAAAACAAGTCGTCGGCGGACGCGGTGGCATCACTCCTTGACGGAGACCAGCCGGTATCCAGCATCCACGTATCGGACCACGCAATCACTTGCGCTTCGCAACAGCACTTCAGTATCGGTCGACGATCGTCCCGCAAATGACATTGTCTACGCACTCCCATGCGAACTGCGCAACTGACAGAGTTTGCGGATCCGTTCAACGCCGGTAGGTCCGACACAATCTGCCCAAATTGACGGCGCCGCGCGAACAGGGGGAAAGAATATCTTGTCGCAATATTCTACAGGCGGTTAGATTCTTAGGTTGCAGGATGCGCGCACCGTGCGCGCATGTTTCAGAGCGAA
>CAZSOG010000232.1:0-7140 GCA_964607555.1 uncultured Pirellulaceae bacterium
TGTCTGGGTGGAGCCAGTGATTCTGCACTAACCGGCGGCGCACGCGCCGGCCCCCCTCTTCTCCCCGCCCGCCGCTTCGCGGCGGGCGGGGAGAAGAGTTTTTTTCGCGCGCTGCTGTAGTGCATAATCATGCGCTCCACCCACACAAGGTGGGTGGGGGCGTAACTCACTCGATTGGAGTGACTTGCACCATGCGTGACATACAAAGTGGCGATGTCCAACTAATGGGTTACCCTTATTTTGCGGCGCGTTCTCGATTACACTTGGGGGTAATCGACAATACCCTGTTTTCACCGCGTGGGACGAGCGCGGCGGCCCGTGGTCGCCAAGGCTCGCTGCTTTCGTCGCAACTCCAAGGAGATCCCTCAATGCCCGTTTCCCTACCACCGATTTCACGCCGTCGTTTTTTGACTCACGTTATCGCGGGTACATCAGCGGTTATCGTCGCGCCGGATTTGCTGGCCGGTGAACAGAACCGGGACCCGCGCCGTTTCGCGCTGTTTTCGGATACGCACATCGCGGGCGATCGCAATACGGTATCCCGCGCGACGAACATGGCAGCCAATCTGTCTCAAGTTGTCGAAGAATCGCTGGGCGTGTCACCCTCTTCGGCTGCCGTGTTGGTCTCCGGCGACTGCGCGTTCACGCGTGGACAGGCGGCGGATTATGATACGCTATCCCAGCTGGTCAAACCGCTTCATGCAGCAGATCTACCGATCCACTTTGCGTTGGGCAATCATGATAATCGTGCGCGTTTTCTTGATGTGATAAAGGAGGGGCACCCGAATTCGACCCCGGTCGCGGGCAAGTACGTTACGATCGTCGAGGCGCCGCTGGCCGATTGGTTTCTGTTGGATTCCTTGGACCAGACCAACAAGACGCCTGGCGTCCTGGGCGCCGCGCAGCTGAAGTGGCTGGATGCGACACTCGCACAACGGACCAAGAAACCGGCACTGGTCATGGTCCACCACAATCCGGATCCGCGGCCGAAGCCGTCGGGACTGGTCGAGACCAAAGAGCTCCTCGCCTTGCTGGTCAAGCACCCGCAGGTCAAGACACTCTTCTTCGGCCATTCCCACCATTGGGACGTTCGCCGCCACCAGAAGCTCCACCTGGTGAACCTGCCCGCCGTGGCGTACGTATTCGCCAAAGGCGAGCCCAATGGTTGGGTCGATGCGAAACTACGTGCCGGCGGCATGCGACTTTGCTTGAACTGCATCGACAAGCAACATCCGAAGCACGGACAAATCGTCGACCTGAACTGGCCGACGTAGCGATGCAAGAGGGCGTCAAGCACGGGTCTCCGGCGGTGCGCTTGGCGCGCGGTTCCTGGTGCCACAAACAGTAATTGACCTGTCACAAGATCGCAAAACCACCCGTGTCGGCACTCATGATACCGCCCTAGAAAGTCCGCAACACGCAACACAAGTCCGGCAGGTCACAGAAAAGCCGAAGGCATTTCAAGATGAGGTTTTCCGATATCAGCGAGAATTAGCGTCGATTAGTGTTCTTTTTCGTAGTCGTTCACGACACCTGCTATCAAGGAACACTAATCCTCACTGATCAACACTAATGAGACCGCCCTGGAAAGTAGAAAGTCTGCAACACTCACATAAAACCCGCAGCTCGTGGAAAAGCCCAAGGCATTTCAAGATGACGTTGTCCGATATTAGCGAGAATTAGCGTCGATTAGTGTTCTTTTTTTCTTCTGGTCCGTGAACAGTTACCTATATCCTTGTCCCCTCGTCCGTCCCTTTCCACAAAGCGAGATTCAACTCATGAAAAAGTTCGTATTGGTTAGCATTTGTCTTACGTTGGCAGCTTGCTTGGCCCCCGGCGCAGCGGGTGAGCTCCCGGCCGGTAGATACCTGATTATTCACGCGGACGACGCCGGCATGTCCCATTCGGCCAACATCGGAACGATTGACGCGATGGAGAAGGGGATCGTGTCGTCGGCCAGCATCATGGTGCCGTGTCCCTGGTTCAAGGAAATCGCTGCCTATGCCAAAGCGCATCCCGAGCGGGACTTCGGCGTCCATTTGACACTAACATGCGAATGGCACAATTACCGCTGGGGCCCGGTCGCCGCGCATGACAAGGTACCAAGTCTCCTGGATGACGAAGGGTACATGTGGAGCAGCACGCGCGCGGTCGCCGAGCATGTCAAGGCCGACGAGGTTTCGCGCGAGCTGCACGCGCAGGTCGACCGAGCACTCAAATTCGGCGTCCCGATCACGCACCTGGACACGCACATGGGGGCGGTCATCAGCCGGCCCGACCTCCTGGAAATCTATGTGAACCTGGGCGTCGAATACAATGTGCCCGTTCTGTTCATTCGGGACACCGGCGGCAGCGTGGCCAAAGAATATCCAGCATTGGCAAAAGTCGGAAAAAAGATGCGCAAGGTACTGGATCAGCACAAGCTGCCCGTGCTGGACCGCATGGCACAGTTCTACGGCGGCGACTCGAATGCCGCGCGCCGCGAACAGTACCTGCACTTGCTGCGTGACCTGAAGCCGGGCGTGGCCCAGCTGATCATCCATTGCGGCTACGACAACGCCGAGCTCAAGGCAATTACCAGCAGCTCCGCGCGGCGCGACGCCGACCGGCAGATTTTCATGGATCCCGAGGTCATCAAGCTGGTCAAACAGCAGGGGATCCACGTCATCAGCTGGAAGCAGCTCCGCGAACTGACCAAGTAGGTCAAGGCCTACTTGGCACGCTTCTTGTTCTTTTTCGCCTTGGGGGCGCGCCCGCGGACTTTCCAGTTCGCGTTGGGCGTGTGCGCCTCCTGCATGAGCCGCTCCATGCGCGCGACAACCTCGGGGTGTTCGGCGGCAATGTTGTGGGTCTCGCCCAGATCCTGGCTCAAGTCGTACAGTTCCGTCTTGCCGGTGAACATCGGCTTACGAATGGCCTTCCACTTGCCGGCGCGCACCGCCTGTTTGCTCCCTTGTTCGTAGAATTCCCAATACAAGTACTCGTGCTGCTGCTGGTCGTCCGCAGCGCCCGTGATCGTTGGCACGAAACTGATTGAGTCGATATTCTCAGGCGGCGCGGCATGGGCCAACTGTGCGGCGGTTGCCATCAGGTCGCCGAAATAGCCAATGTGGTGACTGACCGACCCGGCCGGTGTCGTCCCCGGCCACCGCACGATCATCGGCACGCGGATGCCCCCTTCGTACAATGCCCGCTTCATGCCACGCAGCGGACCATTGCAATCGAACAGCTCGGGGTCTTGCCCGCCCTCATGTTGGGGACCGTTGTCGCTGGTGAACATCACCACGGTGCGACGATCGATGCCAAGCGCCTTCAATTGGTCCAGCAGCTTCCCGACATCGCCGTCCATCCGCGTCACCATGGCGGCGTAACCTTTGTTCGGATCGCTCCAGGGCTTGTCCTTGTAGATTCCAAAGTCCGGCACTTCCTCGCCGTTGCCGGTCGCGCGCGTGCCCTCGTTATTGGCATGCGGAATCGTCAACGACAGGTACAAGAAAAACGGTCGGTCCTTATTCTGGTCGACGAACTTAGTCGCCTCGCGGCAAATGAGATCGTGGCTGTAATCCACGCGCTTGGTGGCGTAACCGCCCACGAACCCACCATAGCCGCGCGGTGAACGCACAACCGTGTTGCGGAGCATATCCTTTGTCTTGTTGCGCCATAGGAACTCGGGGTAGTAATTGTGGGCGTGGACCTGGTTCAGATAGCCGTAGAAGAAATCGAACCCTTGATCGTTCGGCAGCCCCGTGTTCCCGGGCTGTGCATCGCCCAGCCCCCATTTGCCGCACAGCGCCGTCGCGTAATTCGCCTTCTTGAGCACTTCGGCGACCGTGACATCCTTGTCACGCAACGTCTGAATGTTGATGTCACCGCCGGCATTCCCACGCACCCACGTGTGCCCCATGTGCTGGCCCGTCATCAACACACTGCGCGACGGCGCACAGACCGTGTTGCCGGCATAAAAATCGGTGAATCGCATCCCCTCCCTGGCCATCTGGTCGAGACGCGGAGTCTGGATAATCTTCTGACCGTAGCAGCCCAAATCGCCGTAGCCCAAATCATCCGCCATGATGAAAATAATGTTGGGGCGCGCGACGGAGGCGGCTTGGAGCACTCGTGGCGAAAGCCAGGCCATGACGGCCAACGCGGTCACCAGCGGGACCAAGAACCGGGTCACCTGCGTTCGTTTCAACACCATGCGGTCGCCAAGTCGCTGCGGATTTACCTTATGCATCGTGGTTCCTTTCTGAAAGATCACTGTTGTTCGGTCGCGGTCAATCGGCCATCCACCGGCTGATACCAGAATGATCGCCAGTATTTGCGGTCGGTCTGGTACGGGTCCACCGGATCATTCGGCCCGAGCTCCTTGGGCAGGATCCCGAACCGCTGCATCTCGCGAATATAGTACTTGTTCGGTCGAAAGCCGGGCATGTCAAATCGTTTGTGGATCCGCAACTGTTCCGCGGCCGACGTGATGGCGTTGAAGGTAGCCTCATACCCGGGATCCTTCGTGGAAGAGAAAACAGCGCGGCCGCAACGCTCCAGGCCACCCTCGTTCTTGGCCAACGGAGCGCGCAGCACCAAAGATTTTTCGGGCCGTGTCAAATTGCAGAGCGACTGCAGCGTATTGGGGTTGAATCGAGGCGCGACGCGTCCCGCGACCCGTTTTCCATTGTGGCACGTGGCGCAACGATCAACCAGCATTTGCCATGGCAGATTAACCGGGTACATGCCCGACGCCAATGCCGCATAGGTGCCCGGGTACGTCGCGCTCGATTCTATCCACAGCCGAATGGCCTTGCGCTCCAAGTCCGACAGGGTGACTTTGTGATGGCTGCCGTCGATCAGTTGCATGAGATGGCTCGCGGAACTGCCAATGGTCCGCGGCGCCCGATTCCCACGCGGCTCGTTGCGGCCATCGGAGATCAGGTGTCGTCGAGTAATCGTCCAATAACTGGTACTGTACAACGGCGTGTGGTCGCCACAGAGATCCACGCCGCCATCCGAGCGATCGGGATTGTGACACTCCACGCAGTGACGATCCAAAATCGGCTGAATGTCACGTGGAAAATCGAATACGTCGGGCACATCGCTGATCGGCGTGATGCGGTCCGGGGGCCGCCTCAATGCGAGCAGGCCGCGGCTGACCGGTGCGGCTTGCGAACGCTGCTCGTGGCATCCCACGCAACTCAGCTTCTCGCCCGGCTGGACCGTCATGAAACTCTGCATGCGCTTGACCGACAGGTCATGCTCGTCCAAGGCAACCAGAAACAACGAACGGAGTGCCGGCACTTCGAAATTGGCCGAACCGTCGGGCTCGACCGGCACGGTGCCCAGGATCCGGGCCATCGTGAACGTTCCACCAATGGAGATCGGTAACATGCCGCCGGAGAAATGGACGGGTTCGGGCAGCTGCTGTAACACGAGCAGTTTCTTGATTTCGCCGCGTTTCACACCCTGCATGTTGCGGCCCGTGTAAATGTCGGCCAGCAGTAATTGGCCGGTTGACTTGGTCACATCGACCTGCGGGCGAATGCTCGGCTCGCGCGGCCGGGCGCGGACCGCGCGCGGTTCGTGGCACTCCATCGGCCGATCTTCCGGGGGTAACGCATAGACGAGTTCGGTGTTGCCCTGGCCGTCCATCACATGCACACCCTGAGGATTCGCGACGAAAAAGCAATGTTCGTCGACGGGATACGGATCGCGGTAGACCCAGTTCTTCCGGCTGACACGCCGGGTGACGAAGCGGACACCAGGCAGCAGATCCGGCCCACTGTTCGGATCGACAATCGTGACATAGCCCATGTGCTCGGGCCTGCCATGCCCCGGCGAGAACGAGGCAACCACCTTGTCCGTGCCTGGAATCGGCTTGGCATCCAACATGGCCGTGCCACCAAATTCGTTGCCGTACCAGATCATCTGCGACGTGCCGTCCGGATTACAGGCCCACAGGTGATGGAAATGGACTTGACTACGGTCGACGTACTCCCAGCGCATGTAGAGTACGCGCCCATCCGGCATCACCCACGGCGTGTTGTCCTGATCGTTGTTGCTCGACAGCATGCGAATGTCGCTGCCGTCACCTTCGCAGCGATACAACGTCGCCACGCGACTGAACCAACAGTTGACAAACCGATGGCAGCGACTGGAGCAGAACACGATCCCGCCATCCGGGACATACGTCGGCTCGATGTCATCATCCGGCCCGAACGTCAGCTGGGTCAGGTGCGTGCCATCGATGTTGATTTCGTACAGATGATAGGTGGGCGACTGGCCCTTCCGATAGGAAAAAAGAACCTTCTTGCCGGAATAGTGCAACTGGGGGTCGCGTACGCCACCCTTCGGATCGTCGATCAACCGAGTCAACTTGCCAGTCCGCAAATTGAAGCGGCATAACCGCCCGCCTTCGCCATAGCCGCGCAACGAGACACCGTCCGTGTACTTGCCAAACGCACGTTCCGGCCCCTGGCCAAAATCGCAGCTGTAATAGCCGAAATTGACATACCAGTGGTCGCGGCCCGAAATACGCGCGGCGAAAATGATGTCCTCGACATTGGCCAGTGACGTCTTCAGCATCTTCGACAGCAGCGGCCCGGGGTGATACCCCGTGCCGCCGGCCGCCCGTGCCATGCTGGCCGTCGCGCATATCGCAAGACAGGATAGCGCGACCGTGAAAAGCCGCCACCTTCGCGCTGGGGCGAGTATGTTCATCGGTTCGTGTCCTTTCGCAAGAGAATGGGGTGTTCCGAGTCGGTGTGGTGCGTGGTGAGTGAATTCGCGGGGGCGTCTGACTTTTCGTCTAATGCGGGTGGCCCGCAACCCACAAGGAAGTACGCCCTCATTCGGTCACGCTCCCGTTGTTCGCTTGGAAACATGCGCGCACGGCACGCATATGTGGCAGCCTGAGTATCTAACTGCCTCATTTATACCGAGAATTACGCCCGAATGCCACCACTTTCCGGGGATCTGGGCCGCTTTGGCCATCGCCGATTGATTCTTGCCGCCGTTCGTGCGGTGCGCGAGACACTCAGGGGTATAAGGTTGGGGCGGGGTTGCGGTCCGTTCGGAGAAAGGACCAGAGCGCCGCCTCCAACCAACTGACGGATCCCGGCTCGCTGGAACGTATGATTCTGCACGACC
>CAZSOG010000233.1:0-7138 GCA_964607555.1 uncultured Pirellulaceae bacterium
CAACGCCTCGTTAGATTCTTAGGCTGCAGGATGCGCGCACCGTGCGCGCATGTTTTGGGGCCGGGTGGCATCCGCTTTTGGCGGATGAGAAGCGAAGACGCACTCGCCCACACATCCGCCAAAGGCGGATGCCATCCGTTTTCGGTTGTGGGCGTGGCCCACGTTATAATTAAGATTAAGATTAAGGTAGCCGTTCACGACATCTGCTATCAAGGAACACTAATTCTTCACTGATCAACACTAATGATACCGCCCTGGGAAGTTTGCAATACGCAACACAAATCCGGCAGGTCGTGGAAAAGTCGAAGGCATTTCAAGATGAGGTTTTCCGATATTAGCGCGAATTAGCGTCGATTAGTGTTCTTTTTCTCTTGGTCCGTGAACGGTTACGGATTAAGAGTAAGAGTAAGAGTGAGAGTGAGAGTGAACTAACCCGCCGTTCATGGCCAAAGGCTGTGAACGGTGACAGAGAGGAACACAATCCGTGCGCCGCAGCAAAACCCTGGCTCGAATCCGAGCGCAACACCCGGTACGCATGTGTGTACTGGGCCACTTCATCCCCGCCTATGTTCACCATGCGGCCCATTTTGGCTTCGACTGCATTTGGCTCGATCTCGAGCATCGGCTCATACCACCCGCGCAGTTGCAGACGTTGCTGGCCCATTGTCACCTGGCGGATATCGATTGCATGCTCCGACCGCCGACGCTCGAGAAAACGGGCCTGTACCGCTATCTGGAAGACGGCGCGACCGGACTGATGATCCCGCACGTGTCCACTGCGGAAAAAGCACGGACGCTTGTGGATTCCGTTAAGTTTCCCCCGCTTGGCGATCGCGGCCTCGACGGCGCCGGGTTTGATGGCGCGTACTACCTGGATGATCACGCACAGTACGTCGATGCGGCGAACCGTGAGACATTCCTGGTCGTGCAGATCGAGACACCACAGGCCATCGAGAACGTCGATGCGATCGCGGCGGTTGACGGCGTTGACGGGATGTTCTTTGGACCGGGTGATCTGGGCATGCGCATCAAACGAATCCCGGGCGTGGAGTTCACGCTCGAGTCGGCACAGCAGCGCGTGGCTGACGCGGCGGCGAAACACGGGAAAGCCTGGGGCCGCCCGGCCAGTTCGGTCGAGGACGTCCAGCGTTACTACGACCAAGGTGCACAGCTCGTGGCCTACGGGGGAGAATTCGTGACCTTGATGCGCATGCTGCAAGACGCCGCCAAGTCGTTGGAACGAGTCTATACGGGCTGAGCCGAGCTAAGAGCCACCGATCATGTGATCCAGAGCGGTTAACGCGACTTCCCAGCGGGGTGTCGATTCCTGGTACGTGGCCCACCAGTCCGCGACCAGTTCCGCGGCGTCCGGCACTTCCGCCGGTATGGCATCCCAGGCCGCTAGCGCCTCGTCGATCGTAATCGAATCGGGCCGGATCAGCTCAAGTTGTTCTGCCGCTTCCAACGTCGGGGGCACCATGGCGAGCCGGGCCACCAGTGGCAGACGATGTAGATTGACCGCATCGCAGAAGATGGGAAGATCAAGATTCAGTTGCGCCAGCAACCAGCCGAGTCGTGCGATCTCGGGCAAGCGCGCGTCCGCTGTTTCCATGTTCGGATCCGTGTCGGCCTCGATGTGGACGCAATTGTAAAGGAGATGCGCATCGCCGCCGCCGTTTGTCAGGGGCCAGACAATCGCGGCCACCGCGCGTGGAACGACCAATCGAGCATCGGTACGGACGGCGATCCGTTGCATCAGCGGCACGCCGACGTTCGACCATTGTGCACCGAGCATCCGTACCGACGGGACCAGGATGTCGTCAAAACCAGGGGCCGCCCGCCGCCCCGCCGCCTCCAGATCGGCGATCAGCCCGCCGAATGGATCGACCCAATGCTCGGCTCTCGTGCCCCCGATCGTTTTTGTCAGTGTCTGGTGTGCCAGTTGCCGGTTGTTCTCGATTTCGATCGACAGACCAACCAAATGGCGCCAAAACGCCGTCCGAGGCACGCCGGCGGTGGTGATGGCCTGGCATAACGCGCTGGCTGGTTGCCGAATGGCGGTGGCCCAATCTGAATCCACAATCTCCTGACCACGGTCCAGCACATGTGCCGCGTGCATGCAGCTCGTTGAAAACGGAGTCTTCCACGCCAGTTGTAAATCGATTTGTGTCAATGTTTCCATGTGAAAACATACGTTGGGCACGGGGGCGGTCCATTGGAAAGCCGCACGATCTGGCCGATCTGACCGATCTGACCGATCTGACCGATCCGACCGATCGCGACCGATCGCGGCTCACCGGGTATTTCCTTTCAAGTTTTGCCCAATCCGTGGATTTACAAGATGGACGACCGTCCGCTAGAATATGAGCTTCCCTTGTCAAATACCCACTTGTGGGGGTGTGTGCGATCCGAGCTTGGTGCGTGGAACGGCTTGGTGATTCAAGGGGCTGTTGGTAGTCGATTTGAGGAAGTGAATCCACTGATTCGATGTTCGAGTCTCTCCAAGAAAACCTGCAATCCGCACTGAAGACGCTGCGTGGCAAGGGCAAGCTGAGCGAGGCGAATATGCGCGCCGGGCTACAGCTTGTCGAGCAATCGCTGTTGGACGCGGACGTCAGTTATTCCGTCGTGAAGGACTTCATGGCGGGAGTGACGGAGAAAGCGCTCGGTCAACGGGTGCTGCTATCGCTTGATCCAAGTCAGCAGGTCGTCGGTATTGTGCACGACGAGCTGGTCAAATTGCTCGGTCCCGTCGATCCGTCGCTGCATTTACGTGGCGACGTGACGGTCATCATGTTGTGTGGGCTCCAGGGCTCTGGCAAGACGACGACGTGCGGCAAGTTATCACGGATGTTGTTGGAGAACGACACGAAGCCGATGTTGGTCGCGGCGGACCTGCAGCGTCCGGCGGCGATCGAGCAGCTGCACGTATTGGGCCAACAGCTTGACGTGCCGGTGTACTCGGATCGAACGGCGAAAGATCCGGTTAAGCTCTGCCAGGCGGCGGTCCAGAAGGCCAAAGACGAGAATACCCGGGTTGTGATTCTCGATACGGCGGGCCGGCTGGCGATCGACCAAGAGTTGATGGACGAGTTGAGTCGGATTGATCGGCGCGTCGGTCCGGACCAAGTCTATCTGGTCGTGGACGGCATGACGGGCCAAGACGCGGTGAACAGCGCCAAGTCGTTCAACGAAACGTTGGAGCTGGACGGCGTCATCATGACCAAATTGGACGGCGACGCGCGTGGCGGTGCGTTGTTGTCGGTCAAGCATGTCACGGGCGTGCCGATCAAGTTTATTGGCACGGGCGAGCATTTGGATTCGCTGGAGCCGTTTTACCCGGACGGCATGGCGGGGCGTATCCTTGGCCTGGGAGACGTGCGGCAGCTGGTCAACGAAGCGCGCCGCGTGGTCGACGAGAAAGAGCAGGTGGAACTCGAGCGCAAGATGCTCGAAGGCGAGTTCACGCTGGACGATTTCAAGGTCCAATTACAGAAATTCGCTCAGCCCGGCCTGATGCAGAAGATGGTCGGCTACATGCCGGGCATGGGCGAAATGCGTAAAATGCTGGAAGGCGAGGACACGGAGGGGGGCATACGCACGACGGTCGGGATCATCAATTCGATGACGCCTCAGGAGCGGCGCAATCCAAAGATCATTGACCCAGGCCGCCGTTTGCGGATCGCCAACGGTGCGGGAGTTCAGCCGCAGGAAGTCAACCAGCTGGTCAAGCAGTACGATATGATGGCACCGATCATGCAGACGCTTGCCGGCAAGGGCATGACGGGACGGCTGCAGGCGATTCGGGAACTCCAGCAGAGTGGCATGATGGACCCGGGCGGTGGCGCGCCGCGGGTCAAGAAGGGGACCGGACGCCGGCTGTCGCCCAAGGAACGTGCCAAGATGAAGAAGATGCGTGAGAAAGAACTTCGCCGGCGCAAACGCCGTGAACGAGGAAACTAGACGTTGTGTAGCAGGCCACCATGCGCGCCTCGGTAACTCCCCGGCGGTGCGGTGAGCAGACAGAATGATCCCACCAATCCATGTGACAAGGAGACTTGTGTGGCGGTACGTATTCGGATGAAGCGATTGGGTAGAAGGCATCGCCCGTTCTACCGTGTGTGCGCGATAGATGGTCGCGCGCCCCGTAATGGCAAGGTTATCGAAGAACTGGGTTACTACGATCCGATGGTCAAGGATACCGATGCGCGGGCCGTGCTGAACGGTGAGCGGATCGCGTATTGGCTGAGCGTGGGTGCGTGTCCGAGTGACAATGTGCGTGTGCTGATCAAGAAGTATGGCAAGGACGGCACGCACCTGGATGCTCAAAAGGCGGCGCTGGAGCGTCTGAAAACGCTCAAGCCCATGGCCCCGCCGCCCCAGCGTGTTCCCGTTCCCAAACAAGCTGAAGAAACCCCGCCGGAAGAGGTGAAGGCCGACGCGGCACCAACGGAAGAGACGCCGGCGAGCGAACCCGTGGCGGAAGCACCACCGGCAACCGAAGCAACGGATAGCCCGGCCGAAAACGCGTGATCCGCACATCGCACCACGTTTGACACTCGAGCGCCGGGCGGCCAGCCCGCCAGAGGCCTCGAAAAAAACTGAGCCTCCGCGTGAGATAAGACATGCGGTTTGATGTACTCACGTTGTTTCCGGAAATGTTTTCGGGTTATTTGAGTCAGAGCCTGCTGCATAAAGCGTTGCAGCGTGATCTGGTCGATGTCCACCTTCATAACATGCGGGACTGGGCGACCGATAAACACCACCAGGTCGATGACCGCCCGTTTGGTGGCGGGCCCGGCATGGTCATGAAGGTCGAGCCGGTCGTTACGTGCGTGGAGGCGGTCACGCGGATGGATCCGCGACCGGCACAATTGGTTTTGTTGACGCCCAGTGGACGTCGGCTTGATCAACAGATGGTCGAGTGTCTGAGCGAGCACGCTCGATTGATGCTGCTGTGCGGACGGTACGAGGGATTTGATCAACGCGTTATTGATATTCTGCGGCCTGAAGAGATCTCGATTGGTGACTATGTGCTGAACGGTGGCGAAGTTGCCGCAATGGTTTTGATCGAGGCGGTGATGCGTTTGGTACCGGGAGTCCTGGGCGACGCCCAAAGTAGTGTGGACGATTCGTTTTCGTCCGGAAATCGATGGCTTGAAGGGGCCCAATACACCCGACCTCGTGAGTATCGCGGACATGCGGTCCCCGAGGTGTTATTGAGTGGTGACCACGCGGCCATCGCGCGTTGGCGAAGTGAACAGAGTTTCCATCGAACATGCAAACGACGCGCTGATTTGCTGCGGCAGTCGGCCAAGAACGAGGAACCGATCGATGAGTCAGAAGTTGATGGACAAGGTTGAAAAGACCAGTATGAAGTCCGAAGTGCCCTTTTTTGAAATCGGCGACACCGTGGACGTCCATACCAGAATCCTTGAAGGGGAGAAGGAACGTACGCAGATTTTCAGCGGCACCGTGATCGCACGTAGTGGCAGCGGCTCGCGCGAGATGTTCACGGTGCGGCGGATCGTCGCCGGCGAGGGCGTCGAGCGGAAATTCCCGCTCCATTCACCGCGGATTGCCGACGTTACCGTGAAACGCTCGAGCATCGTGCGGCGCGCAAAACTCTACTTTCTGCGCGACCGCGTCGGCAAGGCCGTGCGTCTGAAAGAACGGCGCCTTAAGTGATACCGGCGGTGCCCAACGATGCACGTCGCGGCGCCGCGCGCCCCGGGGTGGGCGGCAAGTTGTGACCAAAGTACCACATTGGCGTTTCGAGCGATTCGCACCGCGGCCAGTGGAGATCTCCACGGCCGCGGGGAAGGTGGGCTGAGCCGCGGCTTATGAACTGACCGGCACCTGAAACGCGGGCACATTGGGGTGATCGGATGTGGAACAAGTTTCGACGCCGGCTGGCGCGGTGGATGCGGCCGGCACCGCTGGGCGCTCGTGGCGAATCGGCGGCGGCACGCTTTCTGCGTCACCGCGGTTACAAAATCGTCGCCCGCAACCAGCGCGAGTGGCGCGGCGAACTGGACCTCGTCGCCGTCGATCGACGCACGGTCGTTTTTGTTGAAGTGAAAACGCGGCGTTCGGCGAAAACCGAGCATCCGGCGGAGGCGGTGACCGTCGAACAGCAACGACGCATCTCGCGCGCGGCCATGCAGTTCATGAAACGACATCACCTGCTGGACTACCCGGCGCGGTTTGATATCATCGCGGTCATCTGGCCCGTCGAACGGCGGCGACCGCAAATCGAACATCTTGTGGCCGCGTTCGAGTGGCGCGGGGAAAGAGGCGATTTCGCATGAATCAAACGCCCAAGAAAGCCGTCGTGCTGCTCAGCGGCGGACTTGATTCAACCACGACGCTGGCGATCGCCTTGGATGCCGGATTCCAGGTCCACGCGATCACGTTTCGCTACGGGCAACGCCACGCCAACGAAGTCGAAGCCGCACGGCGCGTGGCCGGACATTTCCCCGTGGCGCGGCATATTGTTTGCAGTTTCGATCTGAGTACGTTCGGTGGCTCGGCATTGACCGACAACCTGCCCGTCCCACGCGCCGACCGCGTCGAGGAGATCGGACAACAGATCCCCATCACTTACGTCCCGGCACGTAATACCGTGTTTCTGTCATTCGCGCTGGCGTGGGCCGAGACGCTCGAGACGGGACATATCTTTATCGGCGTCAACGCCTTGGACTACAGCGGTTACCCCGACTGCCGGCCCGAGTATATCCGGGCGTTTCAGACGCTGGCCAACCAGGCGACCAAGGCCGCGGTCGAAGGGACGTGTCCGGTAACCATCCACGCGCCCCTGATTCAAATGACGAAAGCCGAGATCATTCGCCGCGGCTTGCAGCTGGGGGTCGACTATGGTTTGACGACCAGCTGTTATGATCCGTCGCCGGACGGACTCGCCTGCGGGCACTGCGACGCATGCCTGCTGCGTTTGCGCGGGTTCGCGGAGGCCGGTACCGTCGATCCGATCCCCTATCTCTCGACGAGCGTTCAACATGGCACGCAATGAGCAGCTGATCCGTCAACACAAGATCCTGCAGATACTCGAGCGGTACCGGTTCGGGCGCACGCTGAACGAGATCCGCGACGAATTGGTCGAGGAGCTTGGTTTGACGTC
>CAZSOG010000234.1:0-7136 GCA_964607555.1 uncultured Pirellulaceae bacterium
TGACACGGATTACTGATTCCCGAAGACTCCCATCCGTGTTAATCCGTGTGTATCGATGGCCCAGTCTTTCTTAGCCAACGATGCACGTCGGCGAACGGTTTTGGTTCGCTGAACGTCGTGACAACACACTTGCAATGGCCAAGCTGACACTTGCCGAAAAAGTCCCTCTTCTCCCCGCCCGTTTGGCGCAAAATCACTGGCTCCACCCAGCTGGATGGGGGCCGGACACCGACAAGCCAAGCATTGATAAACCAATGGCGAAAAAAGTGGCGCTGTCCAACTAAAACGGCGGCACGCATCAGACAGGAGGGGAGGATTTCCGAGTTGCCTAAATCACCAAAAAGGAGTCAGACGTCATTTATTCTCTCGGGCCAACGCGTCACGCAATGCACGGATGAACTCGGGCCCCGTCCCGCAACAGCCGCCGATGAACCGCGCGCCCGCATCGACCAGGTCCTTCGCGTACGAGGCGAACTCGGCCGGAGTCGTGTTGTACACGACCTGTCCACCGACGACCTCCGGGATTCCGGCGTTCGCCTTGATCCAGATTGGTCGGTCGGTCACGGCATGCATCCGGCGACAGATCCCGACATAGCCATCGATCCCTTGACCGCAGTTGGCGCCCACGACGTCGGCCCCGGCCGCCTCCAGACGCGCCACCGCTTGTTCGGGCGTTACTCCCATCATCGTTCGATCGTTATCGGGTCCGGAATCAAAGGTCACGCATGCCACCACGGGCAGGTCCGTGGCTTTGGCCGCACCGAGCGCGAGTTCCGCTTCTTCAAGCTCCGCCATCGTTTCGATGACGATCGCATCGGCCCCAGCGCCGGCCAACGCATCGGCTTGCTCACCGAACGCTTCGCGCAGTTGGTCCTCGGTGACCTCCCCGGCTACCAACATCTTGCCACTCGGTCCAATCGAGGCAAACACTTTCGCCTGATCCCGGGCAGCACGCCAGGAGATCTCGACTCCCGCTCGATTGATCGCAACCGCCTGTTGTTCCAAGCCGTACGCCGCCAGCGCCACGCGATTGGCGCGGAACGTGTTCGTCAATACGATTTGGCTACCGGCTTCCACGTACCCACGCGGCACCGTCGCCACGCGGTCGGGATGCGACAGGTTCCACTCGTCCGGACAGGCGCCCGGCGCTACCCCTTGCTCCTGAAGTTGCGTCCCCCATGCCCCGTCAGTTATAACCGGCGCGCCCGCGAGCAATGTTTCAATCAGCATGGAATCCTCGTGCTTGGCTGTGATGTTTCTTGTCGGCTGGACAGCGTTCCCAATCCGTCCCGTGGCGCCGTTTCGATATTCCGGACGGGATCCGACCCCCACCCGACCACGTCATCCATTCCCGCGAATCTTGGAAACGCACTCGAAAGTCACTCGGATTATAGTCAACATCTGCGCCGAGTGCACGTCACGGCTCGTGCCGACGTGCGTATTCGGTCAGCGCACGTAGATTTTCGGCAGGGGTACCGCGGGGCACTTCGCAGCCGGCCCCCACAATATAATTCGAACCGGCTTGCCTGTGGCAGTCCGCGATCGCTGCCGTGATGGACTGGGGCGTGCCGGCGCGGAGCGTTCGAACCGGATCGATGTTGCCGAGCAATACTTGGTCCGGACCCATCGCCTGCCGCGCTTCCCCGACCGGGACCATGAAGTCGAGATCGACGATTTCACAACCGAGTTTTCCAACGCCTTCCAGAATCGCTCGGATATTGCCGCAGATGTGCATGCGCACGGGAACTCCCATTTCGTGCAGGCCGTCGACCAGCCGCTTTTCGTACGGCCATACGAATTGTTCGTAGAATTCCGGACCGATCAGCGACGCCGCCGCATCCCCCACCCCCATCAAGTTCACGCCCGCATCGACTTGTGCCTTGCCGAACCGTAGCGCCATCTCCACGGTGAATTCGAACAGCTCCCGAATGAATCCCGGGTCATCGAAAAAGTCGATCATCAGAGTATTGATGCCACGCAAATCGGCCGCCTCGGCACACGGCCCCTCAATCCAGCCTTCGATCACTTTTTCCAGGCCGACCTTTTCCTTGAACAACGCCGCGGCACACACGCGGTCATGCATGCGCCGCGCGGCCAATGGATCCGGGACACGCAGTGTCGCCAAGCGCGCCTTGTCAGCCAACAAGGCATCGGTTTCCACGATCGCGGGCGGCTGGTCGTCGAAGATCTCGACGCGCGCGCCACAATCCGTCGCCTCGCGTGCCGGGTCGGAGATACAGGATACATAGTCAAAATCATACGCGTCGGCAATGGCGATCTGGCTGTCGACCAGCACGCGATAGTCGGTTGCGTAACGGCCGTATTTGACACCCGCGTGATCGCCCGCAATCATCATGGTGATTGGCATCAGCGGCAGGCTGTCGACCGGCTTCCCTTCGAGTAGATTGAATACACGCGCGCGGCCGTTCATTGTGGCTCCTCATTTCATTGGCGGAATACGGTGGGTTTCAAGGGCGAAGGTCGTGGCCAGGCACCACGAATCGTACCTTGCTCCGGCGATGCAAGATCACCGGCCCGAGCAGCCCGGACGGGAGCAGGGGACTATTCTTAGTGTAGTGTTTCACCACCGTGAAAGTCTTGCGCCGTGGTTCTGGACGCGGTTGGTTCCACAGGAACCAATCTGGCCAGGATTTCAAGTAGATCCCCTCCCACGACGCATCATCCGGGAACTGTTCGTCACCAATCAGGCGATTCGGCCAGAGGTTGGTCACGCGGACCTCGAGCTGATTCGTGCCCGGCTTGAGCGCATCCGTGACATCGCAAGAAAACGGCGGTTTCCACAGCAGGCCCTTGTCTTGGCCGTTCACCTTCACTCTGGCGATCACCTGAACGTCGCCTAGATCGAGCAGCCATTGCGTCTGTTGGTCCAGAGGCCTTTGTCGTTCACTCGGCTGCCACGAAAATGCACATCGATAGCGGGCCGTTCCGGAAAAATGTTTCACGCCGAAATCCGAGTGCCGGGTCCACGAAATCAAGTGGTTCAATACGACCGTGGCCGGCGCGCCCCAGCCGGCGGGGAACGACACCGTCCATGGGCCGGACAGCCGAACCGGTTGGGGTTGCGGCGCGACCCGGACCGACCGCATTGTGCCGTCCGCGAACTGAAACGCGTAATCACCCGGTTCGGCACACGTCGCGACACACGTGTCATTCTGAGACTTGCCGCCGCCGACCGTCAATACGGGAACCGCGGCACTTGGACCGGTTGCACGCGACGGGCCGTCGAAAAGCGGGGCGCCGTTCCGGCTGACCGCGACAATGTGAGATCGCGCCGCGCCGGGCGAAAAAAACACGAATACGGATTGCAGGGGCGCAAGGTGCAGCGGCAACCAGGTTTGTGCGCCACGCTGCGTGTACACCGCCAGTTGCGTCACGGTGCCTGTTTCCGGGTCCCAGACGGCCGGCCGTTCGCGCTGCACTCGAAACGCCGCCGTAAAATCGACCGGTTGCCACGCGTGATTCGCCACGAAGTAGATATCATCCGCGCCACGGCGCCGGTGAATATAACGCACATCCACCGCGGAGCGGTCGGGACGGACGCTGAAATCGGGCGCCAGTCCATCCGCGTGTGCGATCTGGTCAAACGATTTTCCCCAAATGAATCGTCCGTGATCGGCGAGTTGAGCGAACGATTGAGCGACCCGCGAATCGCAGTCCGGATAATCATGCAAACTGGGGGATCGAGTCGCGACCGGCCCGATGACGGTCGCGCCCGCCAGGACCAGCTCCCGAATTCGCGCGGCCACGGCCGGCGTCATGGTCGCCGCGTCGGGCAACATCAGATATCGATATTGCATTCCGTTCGCCAGGACCAGCCGTCCCTGTTCGACCCGCACCCGATGCAACAGCGTCTCTCGATCGCAGCCATCAAAATCAAACCCATCTGGCAGCGGCAGGCTGAGGCGTGTGCGTTTGCCAAAATAGTGTGGCACGTCCTCACCGGGAAAGTACAACACGTCGGCGACGAACCGGCCTTGCCGCAACAGGTATTGGCAGCGTGCCAGATACGCCAGCCACGGTTTCGCCTGATGCCACCACGTGTTCATTCGATCCAAGTGAATCCCCCACGGCCCCATCACGAAACCAGGCCGGAAGTCCCGATAAGCCTGATGGACACTGTAGTGAATGACGAACTGATTGATGCCCAAGCAGAAGGCGTCGTCGCCGATCTGCTTGAGCCGATAGGGATGGGCTTGCCAATTGGCGAAGGTCTTTGCGCCGGTAAACGCCTCGGCGCCAACGCGTGGCTTGGCGTACAAATGGGCCACCGAGGCTGCCGCCTTGCCGTCGACACGCGGCGTCTGCTCGTGCGGCCAGAATTCACCCATCGGCAGATCCGACTTGGTCAACAGATACATCGGGTTGTGCAGGAACTGCTGCCGACCAGCCGCTTCACTTGAGAACTTCAGGCCGTGCTTGTGGCAGAGCGTCTCCATGCGCCCCAGGTAGTTCTCGGCGATCATCGCCAGCAAGGTGCGCCGCAAATCCCAGAGAAACCGCTCGGACACGTCGTTGCTCTGGACGGCGTGGCCCGCGACCAACAGCGGATAGAACCGTGCCAACTCGTAACCGTTCCGCCGCGCGAATTCCGCCGGCATGGTTTCCGTCCAGTTCTGAATGCCCACCTCCCAACTATCCACGTGGGCGAGCCCAAAGGCGCGTCCCGCCAAGTGGCCCGTGTCGGCAACCAGTTTCCCCAACATGCCGTCGAAGGCGGCGTCCACTCCGGACGGGTCCAGTTTGTCGCACTCTAATCCGTGCCCGCCGCGACTGGCCGGATGGTTCTTGATCCCGGTGCTGGTGCAACCGATACGCAAGATGGTCCAATCTCCATTCGGCGCGTCCCAGGTGAGACGCCCGTCGTCGCCCATTGACTTGGTCAGATCGATCACCGCGTCACGCCGGATCGCCGCGTTGCCGTGGGATGATACCGGGCTGCTCTTCGCCGTTCGCCCGCCGGCCGGCGTCGTCTTGCGGTCCGTGTACAACTCCGATCCGCCACCCCATTCGCCATAACGAGTGAACCCGGCTTTTGCTTCCCAGTAGTGAATCTTGTTGGAGCGGCCCAGTTTCAACTCGCCGATCGAGACGGACTGGCAATTTGGAGCAAATGTCAGGCGGTAGTAACGGGCCGCCGTCGCGTCAAACCGGATCGTGTTCGTCGGCGCGGCCGGGTACCACTTCAGTGACACCTTGCCGACCGGGCGAAACGCGGTGCCGTCATCCGAAGTCTCCAGGGTGGCGACCGGCGTGCCGCGTCCAATGCCGATATTTTGCAGAACGAGCGTGTCCGCCGTGTACGCTTGCGGAAAGGAAATCACCAACCGGGGCGCGCCCGGTCCGCCGCGACGCCACACCAGACCGCGCGTCGCCGTGTCACGGTCGGTGATTAACCTGGCGTTGAATTCCGGATCCGGCGCCGACCAGGTCGCCCGGGCGGCTTGCATTTGCTCGGCGAGCGACGGTTGCCGCGGATAGGCGACGACCGCCACGTCGCGATAATAGCCCATAACCGCTTCCGGATGCGGCAGGCTGATGGACTCGGTTGCCGGGCCATGCACGTGAGTCTCGGACCAGACCAGTTTTTTCATCGATTTCTCGACCGGGATCCATGGCCCGCCGCTGCCCGTGAACCCGTCCGCGTTGTTCATGTCAATCGTCATGCCGAGTCGCTGTGCCTCGGTCACCGCGTGCTGAAACAACTTGCGAAACTCCGCGGACATGAACTCCACCGGTCCATCGGGCGGCATTTGCCCCAATTTATACGCGCCGATGTCACCCAGCTTGACATGCATGATCAGGCACCCGCCAATCCCGACGTCATGCATCGCCTCGAGATCGGCGGTGATTCCAGCACGCGTGATGTTACCATTCATCCAGAACCAGTAGACCCACGGGCGCGCGGATGCGGGCGGTGTCTGGAACTGACGTTCCAGATCAGCGGACTGCTCCGCCGCCGGTGCAAGATTGGCCAACGCGGCCATCGCGAGCAATGCAATGAGGCTTAGATTCTTAGGCTGCCACGTGCGCGCAGCGTATGCGCATGTTTCGAAACGAACAATGGGAGCGCGACCGAAGGAGGGCGTGCTCCCTCGTGGGTTGCGGGCCTCCCGCATTATGGGGCGAAACGTGATCATCTTGAGTCCTTCAGCCTTGGATCTTTTCTCCATTCAACCAGACTTCGCTCGTCAGCGCGACGCTGGATCTCAATGTCGCGCTGACACCGCAGTAGCGGTCCTCGGATAATTCCACGGCACGCAGGAATCGTTCGCGATCGATTGCACCCTCGGCACGGTAAACGACGTGGATCGTGGAGAATTGTTTCGGATGGTCGTCCGTCAGTTCGGCCTGGCCGGTCACGGCAAACGTCGTGACGTCTTGCCGCATCTTTTGCAGGATGGAGATCACGTCCATCGCCGTGCATCCAACCAGGGCGCTGACAACGAGCCCCTTGGGGCGTGGGCCCAAATCACGTCCACCGTGCTCCGCTGCCGCGTCGATCGTGAACCGGTGTCCATCCAGTTCCGCCTCGAACGCCATCCCATCTTTCCAAACGACTTTCGATTCCATGGTCTATTCCTCTCCCATCTTGACCGACTAAGTTCTCTGCTGACCGAGTTACCGCATTTCCTCTCCCGAGGGATTCTCAAAGTACGACGGCGCCCAGTATTTCCCCGGGAAAGAATCCTTCCGGCTCGACGTCGGGCACGCGGACGGTATCCCGATGGTAGTCGAACTGAAATCCGGTTTCCGCAACCGTCACAATGCCCAAACGGTCTTTTCAAACAAAGGCCCGAACCCGCAAGTTAACGAAGCTGGCGACACGTTCATGCCGGACCCCAACGGGAGTCATCATAATCAACTTTCCTCGGACAAGCTCGCACGGTCCCGGCTTCGTGGCATCGAGCAGCGTGCGTGCCGTCGTACTTGATTAAGAGCCTGTCACAAAACCTGGTTTCAAACATGTACGATGGACGTCCACGTCCGTCGAGGAAGGGGGCAATCGCTCTGCCGAATCAGTTTTGTGACAGGCTCCAAGTTACCGACACCACAGTGTTCCTCATCAGAGCACATTCTAGCGTAGATCGGACGGAGAGGATAGTTTCGAATTAACC
>CAZSOG010000235.1:0-7120 GCA_964607555.1 uncultured Pirellulaceae bacterium
GCAAGAACGCGAACCACGGACCGAGCATTCGTTCGGTCCGTGGTTTGCTATTGGGTCAACCCCAGTCTTTTAACAGGCCAGCGCTGGCCATGCCAGTGCCGCGGCTGGAACCAACTTGGTGTTGTTGCACGGAACACGCGCCAAAGGCGAGTGGCACCGGGGATGGAGTTGTGTCATTTGTGGTCAGTCGGAGTATAACCAGGCGCCGATGATCTCCGGCGTCAGTTCCTCGAGGCTCCGGACGATGTGGTCGGCGTGTGGAAACATGTCCGTAGCGCGCGGCGGCGTGACCAGGGCGATACTGGTCATGCCGGCGCGGTTGGCGGCTTCGACGCCGACCACCGCGTCTTCGATCACGGCCGACCGCGGCGGTGGAATCCCCAGACGCTGGGCACACGCCACGAATACTTCAGGGTCGGGTTTGCCGCGCGTGACGTCGGTACCGGTCACGACGACATCGAATCGATCGCGGCAGCGCAACTGATCCAAGACCAGGTGGACATTTTCTGGCGGGCCGGACGAGCCGGCGGCCAATGCAAAGCCGGCCCGATGCAACGCGTCGATCAGGGCCGCCGCGCCCGGCATGGCCTGGAAGCGTTTACGCAGGATCGCGCGGAAAATCTTCTCTTTGTGATCGTCCAACGCGGAGATTTCTTCGGTCGTCCATTGTCTGCCTGGCCACCGTTCCGCAATGATCTCGCGGCTGGTTCGACCGAAGGTCTCGAGAAACTCGGCTTCCGTCATTTTGTGAAAGTCACGCTCGTCGGCCAGCCGGCGCCAGCTCTCAAAATGGGCCACGTACGAATCGACCAGGACACCATCGACATCGAAAATCACGGCGGGGCGGTGTTGCATCGTGCGTAACTCATGTATTGCTGATTTATCGACTCCCGCCGTCTCGCATCGACGATCCGGATCAGGCATCGGGGTCTGCATCGGAAGTGGCCGTATCGCTGTCTTCTTCCGCGAGCTCTTCCATCATCGCCGACGGGCAGACCTCTTTCTCGCCACACTCGGGGCAAATGATGTGGATGAGGTCGGGGCCGGCCAGCTTCAATTCATGTTCCTGGCACAAAGCGTACAGTTTGCGTAGGTGGACACAGGTCATGACGCTATCCTCGGGTTCCGCCCGTGCTGGGCAACAGGGGCATTGAAGGTTGGTCCAATTCGCGACTCCAACAGTCTTTGAGCCATGGACGGGATTACTTCGCGCAGGGGGGAGAGTCCCACGGGTCGTGCCAATCGCCGCATTCTAGAGGTTTGGACGTTCGGAAAACACCGGGCGACTGCCGATACGAATCGAATTCGCTATACTGGATTCCGGGTCTGGAGTCACGCCGACGGGCGCGATGTTGGTCGATATCCCGCACGCAACTTGGAGGTTACTGATGAGCTCATTGAGTCGCCGAAAATTCATGGCCGCCACGGCCGGTGCCGCCGCCTATTTGGGGACCGTGACCGCGAAAGCCGATTCACCACCGCCGGCGCCGCCCCAGGTGCCGCTGGGCAAGACCGGGATCACCATGTCTCGCGTTGGCCAAGGGACCGGCATGCATGGCGGAAACAGGCAATCGAACCACTCACGCATGGGGTTTGAGAAGCTTGTTTCCTTGTTGCGCCACAGCTACGATCGCGGGATTACGTTCTTCGACATGGCCGATCTTTACGGTACGCATGTCTATTTTCGAGAAGCGCTGCGGTTTATCCCACGCGATAAGATCTCCATCCTCACCAAGATCTGGTGGCGCTATGACGGCCCGGCCAAGCCGCAGGCCGAACCCTGGTGCCGGCGCGTGTGCGCGGCCACGATCCAGCGGTTCTGCCACGAAATCAATACGGACTACCTCGATATCGTCCTGCTGCACTGCATGTCCAGCGACCAGTGGACACACCAACTGAAGCCCTACATGGACGCCCTGGACGACGCGAAAGCCAAGGGAACGGTCAAAGCGGTCGGCGTGTCGTGCCATGATTTCGGTGCCCTGAAGGCGGCCGCCGATTGCCCGTGGGTCGACGTCGTGTTGGCACGGATCAATCCGCGCGGCGTCAAAATGGACGCGCCGACCGAGCAGGTCGTGCCGGTCTTGAAACGCATCAAACAAAACGGCAAAGCCATCATCGGCATGAAGATCCTCGGCGAAGGTAAACTGGCGAGTGAGAAAGAACCGTGTATTCAGTTCGCCCAGAATCTCGGCCTGCTCGATGCCATGACGATCGGTTTTGAGAAGCCCCAATATGTCGACGAGGTCCTGCACCTGATGGGTAAGTACCCGGCCGCCAAAGTGAGTTGACGCGGCGCTGGGCCGGGCGCGGTGGCAAGTTCTCTAGGTGTCCGGCAACGCACGGTAGGTGGCGGGGTCTCCAATGATGCGAATTTCCAGCCTCGCGTCGGCGCTCGTACGTAGTTCAATCGGCGTTACGGCACTTTTGATCCAGCCGTCATGATCGGTGGATCGTGCGACGTAGTTTTCTGATCCGGCGTCCGGTTCGAAGACCTCGAGCGTTTTCGTGTCGCGGTCGATGATCCACACTTCGGGCACGCCAATGCCATGGTAGAAGGGCAGCTTGGCATAGGATTCATCATCGGGACTTCGGATTTCCACGACGACGGTGGGATCACCCGCGATGTGCGTGTCCTGGTCCAGTTCATACCGATCAGGAGTGAGCAACACTACATCGGGAACGCGGTAATCGTTTGGCCAGGCAGCAGGTGCCGCCACGTTGCGTTCGTTGAATGCCTTGCCTCCGCGTGGACGGGCCCATTGGGCACGCAGCCAAGTCACAAGTTCAATCACGAGGTCTTGGTGCTTGCCGCTGGGCACGGGGTTCATGTGCAACACTCCTTCCCACATCTCATCATGGCCGTCAGCGCCGATGCGCCGACGCCACTCGAGCAGACCGGGTGGAATCACGCTGGCGACAAGTTTCATCTTCACACCTCGAGGTTGCACGAAACACGCGTGACTCAAACTGAAAACGCCGGCCGACGGGAGCCACGAATCGCACAAACGAGAAGCCGGCAACACCGGCGGAATCGATCCGCCCGAGTGTTCAAGACAACGCCGCCCTTTTGCCGCGCTTCTCCGTTGTTCGCGTCCTTCGTGGTACAACGTCCGCCGCCCCATCAACCGCCACCATGTCGTGTTGTCAGCCGGTTGGTCAAGTTCTTTTTGTAGCATCCCATCGGCGCGCGGTTATCCCCGCGTGTCGCGGGATCAGTAGGCTGGCTGGGCGATACCGGCGCTGTCGACCAGCCAGGGGGTCCAGACCACCGTGATGGGTTGGACCTTGATGTCCGACTTGCGCGGCCGCACGTTGAGTGCTTCGAGTTCGAGTTGGTCCGGCTGGTAGGCGGCATCGATTTTCTCGATCTCCTGCTCGGTACGCTGCCGCATTTGCTTCATTTTTTGCTCGAGCGTTTCGAGTTTCTCTTCGGCGCGGCCGATGTCGGACCGCGCCCGTGCCGCGCGCCCGACGCTGCGCGCCGACGTCGATGCCTTGCTGACGTTCGTACGGCTCATCAGTTTGCGGCCCAGCAGCGCGCCAAAGATCGATGCACCGACCGAGATCACGGTGTCGAGCGTCTTCTGCTGATACTCGTCCTTTTCCCTGGCGACCCGCTGTTTGGCACGTTCCATCTGGTCCTTGAGCGTCCCCAGCTTGGTCGCGTATTTACGCCGCAACTTTTCCACTTGCAGGTCGCGCTGTTCGTGGGCCAGCTGCGACAGTCGAATCCGGAACGCGTCTTCCGGCTCGCCCGGCCGCGAGTACTGTTTCAGTGCGGCACACTTCCAGACGGCCAGCGTTTGCGATTGGTACAGATGGTCTATCAGCTGTCGCTGCCAGGTCTTGTAGTTCCTTGCGACCGTCAGTGCTGGCGGTAGGTCCGCGAATCGAGCGTTGGCGGCAGCCGCCGATGTCCAGGCCAGCTCATCTTCCGTTACCGCGCGCGCGGTCTCCCAGACGGAACTCTCTGAATTGGCCGGGTCGGGAGACAGCAGACACCGGTCCTGCCAGTCATCGACCTTGTAGGAAACACGGACAAAGTGCAATCGCCCGGTGCCCAGGAGTGCCGGGCGATACACGAGTCGGTGTGACCCATCAGACGGTGTTCTTGTGGCCAGGAAACGCTGGGTTACCGCCGGCGGAACCTGACTCGCGACATCGATGTTCGCCGTTGGCGCCGGGATCGATTCGACCGGTACGGGAGCCTCGCCCGGGGACGCGTCGCCGGCGGGGCCGGCGTGATCCGCCTCGGTCGTGTGCCGGCGGCCGGCCATCAACCGGTGAATCTGGTCGCGTGCCAACGGCCCACGCAAATAGGATAGCGCCCAACGCGTGTGAAGTAGGACCGGCGCGTCCTCGTGCACATTGTTCATCAGAAACACGCGGCTGTCCAAGCCGGACAAGATCGTGTCCATCCGCCGGCGGTCGAACGCCGTGCCAGCCTGTGCCGACGCGCCTTCAAGACCGTCAAGTACGCGCGCCTTGTCACGCTCGGTTTGCAAACGACCTAAGAACCAGGTGCCGCAATTCGACAGACCTTTATAGTCCAGGTCCACCGGGTTCTGCGTGGCCAGGACGATGCCCAGTCCATAGGCGCGGGCTTGTTTCAGGAGCGTCAACATCGGCGTCTTCGACGGCGGGTTGGCAGTCGGCGGAAAATAGCCGAATACCTCATCCATGTAAAACAACGCCCGGAGACTCGGCGTGCCTGCCTGGCCGCGAACCCACGTCAGCAGTTCGTTCAATAGAATCGTCAGGAAAAACATCCGCTCGGAATCAGAAAGATGCGCGATCGAGATGATCGATATCCGAGGCTTGCCCCGCGCTGTGTACAGCAGACGCTGGATGTCGAGCGGTTCTCCCTCCAGCCAGCTGGCAAATGCGGGCGAGGCCAACAGGTTGTTCAACGACATGGCAAGCTGCAGACGCTCCTTGGCCGGATAAAACGTGTCCAGGTCCAGAACCCCCACCTTGTCAAATGGCGGTGTTTGGATGTGGCCGATCAGGCCGGCCAAGTCAAGACTCTTGCCCGCGCGCCAGACATGGTCCAACACATTGGAAACCAGAATGAAATCGCGACTGCGCACCGGGTCGGCGTCCAGACCCAGGAGGGCCATCAGGCCCGCCGTGTTGGCTGCCACATGCTGGCGAAACGCATCGCGGTCGTTCCGGATCGCGGGCGGCGGTGCCGCGAACGAACGGAGTACGGTCAGCGGCAGCCCGGTATTACTGCCCGGTGTGTAAATCGCCAGGTCGACTGCCGACCGAAACCGGCGGATCCGCGCGCCGTCCTCGCCCCATTGCGCCAGCCCGTCGCGCCATAGTTTGGCGACATGTGCCGCGTATTGGTCCTCGGTCTGGCCATGGCCGGCCGCTTCCGCCGCGTCGATCCAAGGCCGAAAGTCCTCCGCACGCAGCTCCGGAAATGTCAGTAGCAGGTTCCCCAGGTCCCCTTTGGGATCGACGACGATCGCCGGGATTCCATCGATTCCCGCTTCTTCAAGCAACGAGATACATAGGCCCGTCTTGCCGCTTCCGGTCATGCCGACACAGAGTGCGTGGGTCGTCAGGTCCTTCGCATCGTACAGCACGTAATCCGGAGTTGTCGCGTTTCTTTCCGGGTCCTGCACTTTCCCCAAGTAGAACAGGCCGAGTTTTTCGAAGGAGGGCTGCATCGATCGAGTTCCTTCCTTGCGGTGCACGGTCGGCGAACGCCGAGTTTGGGGCCGAACCGCCTCGGTTTGGTGGCTGGCCGTTGGACGGCAAACACCTGTTTGACGCACAAAAAAATGCCCGAAGTCCAGTATTCTAATGGACTTCGGGCAATCTGTCTGCAAGGGGTGGAAGAGGGGACTCGAACCCCCGACCCCTGGAACCACAATCCAGTGCTCTAACCAACTGAGCTACATCCACCACAATTCTTGGTCGGAGCCGACCACAAGACGGTATCAAAACCCGTTGCGTCGCGACCGTGCCCATGTCAGGGAACACCCACTGGTTCCGCCGTCGCGCGTTACGCCGCCGAGTCGCAGTACAGCTGTCTAGTGTAGTGTCGACCCGCCTGACGGTCAACGGTTGCTGACATGGACTCCGTTCGCCATGCACAACCACATTTTCGCACTCATCCTTGGGCTGTTTCGAACGGAAATCGCTCATCCAGTGGCGAGTTGGACAGTTCGACGAGGAAGGTGGCCAACCGCTCGACCAGCAGGTCCATCATCTTGCGTCCCTTTTCGGCGGACGCTTTGTGGGGGTATCCGGCCCCCGCGTTGGTCGTCAATAGATGCCAGGGGCGAGTGATCGAGACCCATCCTTCGTTCAGCGCCTCGAACCGTGATTTAGCCTTGGTGCCGTCGTCGGCCGCCAGCGAGCCGTCGGGTTTGCGAGTGATCAATTCCGGGTAGAACGCCATGGCGAATGAGGTCTCCATCTCGCCCGCATGATCATCCGGGTGCTCGAAGATCTCCGAGTACTTATCGGTGAACGCCTTGTACCAATTGCACAGAAACACGTGCGCCTCCGTCCGGCCGCACAGTTCGCGCAACAGCGGCTTCATTTCATTGCCTCCGTGGCTGTTGAGCAGCAAGATCTTGCGTATGCCCGACAGAATCAGCGACTGAATCAAGTCCTTGACGACCTGGTTCAAGGTAGATGGGTCCAGGTTCATCGCCAGCGGCATCTTGTACATATTCGTCTGCGTGCCATAAGGGATCGTCGGGAGCAAGATGACATTCGCTCCCTGTTGGTGGGCGGCTTCACAGATTTTTTCTCCGACAATCGTGCCTTCCATCATGTCCATGCCGTACGGCAAGTGCAGATTGTGAGGCTCCGTCGCACCCAGTGGCAGAACGGCCACTTCGTACTGATGAGTCTTGGTATGCGAGTGAGTAGTTTCGGCGAGGATCCAAGGACGCATGATGACTCCCATGAAGAATGTGTAAGAACGTGTCCCAATACCCACCCCGGGCTGTAAACATGTACGGCAATCTGTTTCATAATCTTAATCATAATCTTAATCTTAATCTTAATCATAACGCGGGCTCCGCCCGCGACCCAAGAGGGGTGGCATCCGCCTTTGGCGGATGTGCGGGCACGAGTCCTTGGATGTTTATTG
>CAZSOG010000236.1:0-7116 GCA_964607555.1 uncultured Pirellulaceae bacterium
CCGCCACCGCCGGGTTTATCCCGGTGGAACGGTGATTCTGCACTACCGGCGTCGCTCGCCCGACATCAACTCCCGTGGCGGCTGAACCTCTACCCAAAAACTTGACTCAAGATTATCAAATTCCGGCACATAAGGTCTCTAGCCTTTCCGTCACGCAGTGTTCATGAGCAGTTCCAGCTTATGGCGTTGCGTGGCATCGAGCGGTGGTTTGCGTGCGGCCGCCACGTTGGTTCGTAGCTGCTGGAGCGAGCTCATGCCGACGATCGCCAGCGATATGGGCAGGCCGAGCACGTACCGAATCAGTTGTTCGGCGGTTGCCTGATGGGCCGCGTCATCGTGGTTGGGCTTGCCGTCGTTCTTGATCGGATTGCCCACGACCAGTGAGCCGAGGGCGCCGCCCATGACCTTCATCGCGATGATCCCCATCCGCTTGCGGGTGGCTAACGGCAGCACATCGTGTGCGTAGGCGCGGCGTTTCTCCATCGGATTGAACGTGGTCAAGACCGTGTCAAACGTGTACATGTGGATAGCCTGGCACATCACGGCGGCACTCTCGTGTCCCGTGACACCGATGAATCGAGTGACTTTCTGATCACGCAGTTTTCGCAGGGCCGTCAGAACGCCGTCGGGCTTTCCCCAGGCGGCCAGATCTTCCTTCACACGCGCGCCATGGATCTGCAGCAGGTCGACGTGGTCGGTCTGCAGCCGCTTGAGACTCGCTTCCACCTCGCGCATGGCGCCGTCGTACGACCGCTGGCCCGTCTTCGTCGTGAGAAAGACTTCGTCGCGACGCTGCTTTAGAACCAGGCCATAGTTGCTTTCCGATTGCCCGTTGCCGTACGAGGCCGCCGTGTCGAAGTAGTGGACGCCAAGGTCGATCGCTTCGTTGGCCATCTGGACCGGATCGAATTCCTTGGTCCGCGGCTCTTTCATGCCCGTATAGCCACCCAGTCCCAGGACCGTTACACGCTGGCCGGTCCGTCCCAGTGGCCGAGTGGGCAGTGACCTGCTGGTTGCTTCCGCGCCGAGCAACGGCTCGAATGCGATCGTGCCGCCCAGCGCCGCGATGCCCTGCAAGAAAGTTCGCCGGCGAATGTTCGTGATCATGCTCATTTTTTTGATCTCCCAATGCCGGGTGGCCCCGCAACTCAAGAGGGGTGCATCCGCCTTTGGCAGATGTGGAGCGAAGACACACTCGTACAATAAACAACCAGGGACGCGCGCCCAAACATGCGTCAAAGGCGGATGCGACCCGGTCATAAAACATGCGCGCCCGGTGCGCGCATGTGGCAGCCTATGAATCTAACGAGCTGGGAGGTTCCCGTTCACTTCGTCGCAATCAAAATGCTCTGGATCAAACTCGCCGCACCAGTCGAGCATGTCGTCATGTTCGGGGTGATCGGGATCAGCCAGAGCGTTCAGGAGATTATCATAGCCGAAGATTCCCCCACAATCCTCCGGCGGGCAGGCACGCTTACCCTTGATGCACCGCGGGTACTGCATGTCGGGGTCGGCCTGGAGGGTCTTTTCGATTGTGATTGTGTGCTCCCAACTATCACCAAAATCGTACGTATATTGGAAACGCGTGATGCCTTCGTTTGCTATCTCGCCGAGCGAAATCTGACCGGCATCTCCCGTGTCGTCCTGATTCCACGCATCCAAGCCATCATCGAACATTTGAACATCATACGGTTCGCCTTGAACCTCGAAAGCCGCTAAGTGCATTGACTCCCAGCCCATCGCGGTCTGGATGATTTCGTGCAGTGCCGCGAGAGTGCAATCGGTCACAAGGAGGCGCCGCCAAATGGGAGGTCGGATATGGTTGAGCGTGATCTTTAGTTGGTACACCGGTTCGTTGGCGCGCGATTTGTCCGGTCGTTTTCCACGTTTCGATCGATCGGTGGACGACTCTTGTTTCTTAACCATCAGCTACTCCCTAGGGATTAAGATTAAGAACCCGTTCCAAAACCCGATTCCCAATACGTGCGATGGACGTCCACGTCCGTCGAAGAAGCGGATGAACGCTCCGCGGAAACAGTTCCGTGACGGGCTCCAAGAACTAAACCGCCGTTCATGGCCAGGGGCCGTGAAAGGCCATATCACGTGGGCCCGGAAGACTGTCATGTGTCCTCGTGTGGCCCGGAAAGCAGCCATGTTTCCAATGCGTCCATTTTACAACTATTTTCGCGAACAAACAAACGTGGCGGGCGAAGCGGGCCTTGCCTGTGCGGTTCCGTGGTCGCACGGCCCCGGCGGGGGCGATATCGGCCCTCCGGGCCTTCCCGCATTAGCCCGAATTATCCATGAGCGATGGGCGGTGCCGCCCGGTATCCAGGTGGGCGGCAAAGGTGGGTCGGTTTTCCAAACCGACCGCGTGCATCCCCAATCCCATGTCCCTGTCCAATTCCCTCTCGCCCCACCGAGCAACTCAAATCCCTAGCTTCTCCCCGTCCACGCCCCATGCGTAGCCCGATGCAAGAACTTGACTCGAGTTTTTGGGACGAGGTTCAGCCGCCACGGAGCTTAACATCGTTCGAGGGACGCTGTAGTGCAGAATCATCGCTCCACCGGGATGAACCCGGTGGTGGCGGGAGGATGGTTGCGTCCTCGGCGGTGCTGTAGTGCAGAATCATCGCTCCACCGGGATGAACCCGGCGAATGGGACAATTATTGGTGCACCGGCCCCTTAAGAACACACACGCGGCACGCGCATCCAACGAAGTTGTGAGTCGCACGCAGCGCACGTATTGCGTGACGTCGGCCAATATGGTTCACTAAGAACAAGCCACAGGCGATCAAGAAGACGGCTCATGGCAACGGAAGGAGCAGGGAATGGGACAGCACGATGCGGACATGACGATGGAGCGGTCGAGCGACGATGTGACCGGCACACTGGAAACAATGCTGCGGGCGGCGTGCATCATTGTGTCGTTCGGCGTGTTCTTGATGGCAGCGTACTACGCCATCCATGTGTTTGGTCAAGTCGGCAAACTGGTCGCCGATCCCGCGGTGGCCAGTAAGTCGGTGGATGCCATTGCGACGATGATTGACGCGGATAAACTCAAATTACCTGCTCGGGACGGCAAGACGGTGGACGCTGGCAGGAGCGTGGCATACGGCTTGATGTTGATCACTTATGTCCTTTGGATGTGGGTCCCGCTGGTGTTGCTCAAGGTGACCGGGCACATAATCCTGAAGAGCCTGCCGGCGCGCCAGGGCAAGAAAACTGAGCGTTAGATTCTCAGGCTGCCACATGCACGCACGGTGCGCGCATGTTTCGAAGCGAACAACGGGAGCGCCGCGGAACAAGGGCGTACTCCCTTGTGGGTTGCGGGCCACCCGCATTAGTGTAGCGAATTGGGGAGCGAATCGATGATGATGCACGGCACAATGGTTGTTTTGGTGTTGATGCTCGGGCCGGGTGCCGGCCCTGGCGATGGACACGCGAAGGTCCAGGCGTGGTGGGTTGATTCGCTTGACAAAGTGCTTATTTCGGACACGGCCGCCAAGACGGCGATCGCGGGGCGGATGGACGCGGCTCGGGGTGAGGTCGAGGCGATCCAGTTGGCGGTCCGCTGCGTCTCCGACTGCCGAGTTGTTGTGCAAGTAGCGCCCTTTGATCGCAAGATGTCCGTTCGCGTCCGGCGCGTGGGACGCGTGCCGATCGTTCGCGGCACACATCACACGCCGGCAAGCGAGCGCGTCGCGCTGCCGCCCGTCGATCTGCCCGACCCGTTGTTTCCCGAGCACGCGATGGAGCTCGAGGCCGATCACACCGAGTGTTTCTGGTTGAGTGTATCGGTTCCCATCACCGCCAGGCCGGGCACCTATGAAACAACAGCCGTCGTGACCGCCAATGGTGAATCGGTGTCCCTGCCGCTGGTGCTGAACGTCCATTCGGCGACCGTGCCATTCGAGGGCAAACTGCTGCTGACCAACTGGTTCAGTGTGCGGACCCAAGAGTTGGGCTTTGGCGATGCGCCGGCCGGAAGTGACGCGTGGTTCGCGTGCGCCAACTTGTTGTTCGACAGCATGTGGGCCCATCGGCAGAATATGTTCTGGACACCGTTGAGGGAACCTTGGATCAAGCCGACCGTAACTCCAAGCGGCAAACTTGGGTTTGATTTTTCGCTATTTGATGCGTGGGTCGAGGCGTTTTCGCGTCCGCGTGGTGGGCAACGCAGAACGTATATCGAGGGCCAGCCAATCGCATGGCGGCAGGGGTACAACGGGCACGTAAAGGCACGCGTTTGGCGCGTGGTCGACGGTCAGCCGAAACAGGCGATCGTCGAAGCAGGCGATCCCGTGGCACGCGAAGGGTATCGCCGTTTCCTCACCGCGTTGCGGGACCACCTCAAAGAGAAAGGCTGGATCGATCGATTTCGTATCCACATCACGGACGAACCGCATGGCCATCAATTGGAGCCGTACGGGATCATCGCCGGCTATGTCCGCGAGTACGCCCCGGAATTGTTGATCATGGAAGCGCTGGATGTGCGGGATGATTTTGCGTTCTTTGAGAAATACTGCGATGTCTGGGTCCCACAACTGGGCCGGTTCAACAAGTCGTTGGACCGGATGCTGCAGCGGTTGGCCAAGGGCAAGGAAGTGTGGATTTACACGTGCCTGTTTCCAAACGGCGCGTATCCAAATCGGTTCGTTGATTATCCGCTAATCAAGACTCGTATCTTACACTGGATGAACTTTCGCTGGGGATTCACGGGCTATCTGCATTGGGGGTTCAATCAATGGCGTGGCGGCGATCCGTTCAAGGTGCTCGAGCCGGCCCATGGCGGGTCGACGTTTCTGCCGCCCGGCGATGCGTGGATTGTCTATCCGGGTGACCGGGAAGTGCTCGACTCGGTACGTCACGAAGCGATGCGCGACGGGGTCGAGGACTTTGAGTTGTTGACGTTGTTGGCCAAGAAGGATCCGGCCAAGGCAAAGAGTCTGGTGGAAAGTGCCGTGCACACGTTCACCGACTACGTACGCGACATAAAGAAATTCCGCACGATCCGCCAAGCGTTGCTCGAAGCACTGGATCCCTGACGCGGTTACTGTGCCACGACCGTGCTGGTTTGCAGCAGGACCATGTCGCGATACTGGCTGTCGGAGTCCATTAACGAGCGGTGCGTGCCGATCTCCTGGATCTTGCCGCCGGCCAAGACGACGATCCGGTCGGCGTGCGCGATCGTGCTCAGTCGATGTGCGATGATAAAGCAGGTGCGGGCGCGCATGAGCGATTCCAGGCTGGCCTGGATCATCCGCTCGCTTTCCGTGTCGAGGTTGCTGGTCGCCTCGTCGAGGATCAGGATCCGCGGGTCGGCCAGGACGGCTCGGGCGATGGCGAGCCGTTGGCGTTGCCCGCCGCTGAGTTTCACGCCGCGCTCGCCAATCACGGTTTCGAAGCCGTGCGGCAGGTCTTCGATAAACCGCAATGCGTTGGCCATCTCGGCGGCGCGCCGTATCGCGGCTTCGTCCGCGTGCCGACGTCCATAGCCGATATTGGCGGCGACTGTTCCGTCGAACAGAAACACGTCCTGTTCCACCACGCCGATCAACGTCCGAAAACTCTCGATATCGATCCGTCGCAGGTCGGTGCCATCCAACAGCACGCGGCCGACGGTTGGATCGTAGAAACGGACCGCGAGGTTGCAGAGCGTTGTCTTGCCCGCCCCGCTCGGCCCGACCAACGCCACGGTCTCGCCGGGACGCACATCCAAGGCGATATCTTGAAGTGCGAACCGATTGGCGCCGTGATACCGAAAGCTGACGTCGTCGAAGGTGACGCGGCCCAGGACGTCGGCACGGTCGATGACGACGGTGGCCGGCGCTTCCATTTCACGCGGCTCCTCCAATAGGTCCAAGACGCGATCCAGACCGGACAAGCTGTTTTGAAACTGCGCGGCGCTCTGGGCCAACACGGCCAACGGCGAGAGCAACATAAGCAGATAGACCAGGAACATCACGAGGTCGCCCAATGTGAGCTGGCCTTCCAACACACGCCAGCCGCCGTACAGCAGCAGCGCCGAGCTGGCCAGGGGCGTCAGCGTGCCCCAGACCACTTCGATGGTTCGAGTCCACCACCATGCGTAAAGTTCTTGCCGGCCCATGACATGATTGCCGCGCATGATGCGGCTGGTTTCCGATCGCTGCCGCCCGAATGCGCGGACCACGCGCATGCCACCGAAGGACTCGGTCGCCAATGCGTCCACTTTCTCGCGTTGTGCGCGCACGCGCCGATGCTGCGGTCGAATTCGACTGATCCAGGTCCGATGCGTGTAGTAGACCAGCGGCACGATGACCAGAGCGCCGAGCAACAGTCGAAAATCGACCCAGGCCAGAATGCAGAAGCTGCCGAGCAATTGCACCAGTGCGCGCCACGGGTTATAGAGCATGCCGAAGATCAACTCGCCGACGCTCCCCGCGTCCTGCCGCAAGACGCTGGCCGCGCCGCCCGACTTAAGCTCCTGGACGCGATGCATCGGTAGACGGACGGCGTGGGCGAATACCTTCTTGCGCACGGACATCTGCAGTAACTTCGTAACTCGCGTGGCGTGCCATCGCCCCCAGATCTGCAGACCCGTCTTCACCAGTGAGATTGCCAACACGCCGACCGTGATCGTCACCAACAGCAACCACGGATCACGGGGCACCCAACCGGGGACGCTCTTGGGAAGCGATTTTCCACCGAGCACGTAGTCGACGACGAATTTCGTGGCGGCCGGCGGGATCAGTGCAAGCAGCGTGGCAACCGTGAGTGTGGTCAGGGAGAACGCGATGGAGCGTCGATGGCCGCGTGCCAGGCCATAAAAGCTGCGGATCAGCGCCGTCGAAGACCGTTCGCGCGGTTTGCCGCGGCCATGCCGCGCGCCCGGGCCGCGATCAAGAAGCTCGGCCTTATAGCGTTCGAATTGCGTGCGGCTGGAGGGGATATGTTGGCTCATGGAATACGTGTCGTGGCGGCTCATTGGCCTGGCTCGGATTGTTGTTCTCCTTGTATGGTAGACCAGCCACGCCCCAGCCGATAGGTCGCGTGCCCCATTCACGCAGCCCGATACCCAGTTGGGCGGCACAGGTAGGTCTGTTCTCCGAACGGACCGCAACCCCGCCCCA
>CAZSOG010000237.1:0-2276 GCA_964607555.1 uncultured Pirellulaceae bacterium
CGAGCCGTGACCGCCTGGGGATCCGTCAGTTGGTCGGAGACAACGCCTCGTTAGATTCTAAGGCTGCAGGATGTGCGCACGGTGCGCGCATGTTTCTTGGCCGGGTGGCATCCGCCTCTGGCGGATGAGAAGCGGAGACGCACTCGTCCAATAAATAACCAAGGACTCGCGCCCGCACATCCGCCAAAGGCGGATGCCACCCTTCTTGGGTTGCGGGCGAAGCCCGCGTTGGGAACCTGTCACAAAACTCAGCTTACAAGATGTACGATGGACGTCCACGTCCGTCGAAGAAGCGGATAATAACTCTGCCGAAGCAGTTTTGTTACAACCTCTAAAGGAAACCGTCTGGCCAGGGCCTCCAAGACGCTTGCACTCTTGACCCTTCCCTTCCCTTCACGCGTCGAAGCCCAACCACGGTCGCGCGGAGAAGATGCGGCAAGAATATAAGAGCTGTCTGCCTCGATCGGGCGAAAAACCGGGATGGTTCACAAATTTGGGAACTTTCGGCGTCGTTCGGACGTCTCTACCGAAAGTGTCGTGTCGACCTGGAATGCCGGTGGTACGGCGTGGAAAACCGGCGCCAGCGCGGTCTTGGCCGGCTCATAAAGCGGGCGATCGCGGTTTTGCCACCACCCTGAGTGCCTCGCATGGGGTACACTCTTGGCGTGGGGAGGGACGATGCACAAAGTCCCCAAAGACCGGGTACGAAGGCTGAAGGAGTTCGAGCCCGTCCCAGAGCCCGTGACAAGCATGTACGATGGACGTCCACGTCCGTCGCCGAAGTGGAGGAACGCTCTCCAGGGAGAGGCGTTTGTAACAGCACGCACCGATTACCGTTGACAAGCCCCGGAATTATAAACAAGAGGATGAGGATCCATGAAGCGAACCTTTTTGATCATGCTGGCGCTCTCCCCTTTGTGCACACGACCGGCAATGGCGGGCGAGATCGGTTATGTCGAACAGTTTGCGTTGGCGTCCGATCGCGCGATCGCATTGCAACAACTTGTCCCCGGGACCGAGGACTACTATTACTACCACTGCCTGCATTTCCAGAACACGCAACAATTCGCGCGGGTCGAACAGCTTCTGCCGATTTGGATCAAGCGTTTCAACTATACGGCACGCGTCCGCGAAATCCAAGCGCGGCAAGCGTTGCTCACGTACCCCAATCATCCCGACAAGACGCTTGAGTTTCTGGTCCGGACTCTCAAGCTGCGGCTGGACCATCAACGTGACACGCTCGGTTCGAGTCCGCATCTGCCAACCGGCCTCGACGCCAAGACAATCGCCCGCGTCACGCTCACGCAAGAGGCGCTGCGCCAGTACAAAAACCTCAATGGTTTCGAAGACACCGCGCTTGGCTGGTTGACCCAACAAACACTCGATCCGGACCGCCGCCGTGACCTGCTCAAACGCTTGCAGCGGCCCGACCACGCTCGGCTGGTCCCTCTGATTCTGGCCGATCTGAAATACAAGGCGAGCCGCGGGTTCGGGTCACTGCCCATTCATCAGAAGTTGCTGCTCAGCCAACTCGACGAGTGCTTGACCCGGCAACCGGACCTGCTGAATAACACGCAGTTCATCAACGTCTATCTTTCGAAACTCAAGCCGAGCGACGACATTGACATGACGCGCGACGGAGCAGCTCGGCAAGCGAATCTGGATCGTCTATGGCAGTTCGTCCAAAAGCTGAGCCCAAGCCACAATTCGCTGAAAGCCCACGTGCTCTATCACCGACTGATGTTCGATCGCACGCGTGGCATTTATGACAAGATGCGGTTCATGGACTACATTCGACTCCCAAGATCCGCACCGTATGCGAACCCGAAGTACCTCGAACAGAGTGCCGCCAACCGGTTTGCCGTGAATATGACGGCTGACTACCGACAATTGACGCGGCTGTCACCGATCGGCAACGACGAAGGGCTCGTGCGAAGTTATTTGCAGCACTTCTTCCTGACGGAAACTACCTACGAGCCGTACAAGGCGTATCTGAATGACCAGTATTTGAAACAGGTGTTCGCGGAAACCAAGCTCGTCCATGGGCTCGGTGACGCCGAGCAATGGTCGGCCATGTTGCCACCGGACAAGTTCCAGGCCTTGAAGGACCGCATCGACCTGGATTTTGCCTACACGAACCGGACGACTTTCGGGACCGATGAACCGGTCCGTCTCAAGTTGCTGGTCAAGAACGTGCCAACTCTGATTGTCAAGGTGTTCGCGCTCAATGCATACAACTACTACCGGACCAGCGGCCGCCAGGTCGGCACGGACAT
>CAZSOG010000237.1:2376-7097 GCA_964607555.1 uncultured Pirellulaceae bacterium
GACCGCGAGTCGTTGTTGGCCGGCCGGAAGGCGACCGTGATCGTGCGTCCGGTCTTGTACCTGAATGGCACGCCCGTGACCCTTTCGGTCTTGGAAAACGTCCGCCTGACCATAACGACCACGGATCACGACGGGATATCGACCACGCAAGAGATACCCGACTTCAAGGTTGCGGAAGACCGCGAATCGGTCCATGTATTCCGAGTCCCCGCGCGCCTGAGTCACATTCAATTCAAACTCGACGCCCGCGTTCAAAGCCTCAGCCAGAATAAGAAATTGGACCTCACCACCCTACAAACGTTCGCGGTCAACAAGATCGATCAGACCGATAAGCTTGAAGCCCTCCATCTGGCGAAATTCGGCGACCAGTACGCCCTGGAATTACTGGGAAAGACGGGCGAATCGCGCGCCGAGCGACCGGTGCAATTGACGATTAAGCACCGCGACTTCCGACGTCCCGTGCAGGTCACTCTACAAACGGACGCGCAAGGTAGAATCCAACTGGGACCGCTGACCGACATTGTGCAGCTGACCGCCAAAGGGCCACAAGGCCAAGCCCAAACATGGCCACTCCGCGACGATCACCACTCGTACTATCAAACGCTGCACGGAACCGAGGGCGAACCGATTGCCATTCCGTACATGCCGGCGACCGACCAACCAACAGAAGATGCGGTGTCGCTGTTGGAAGTTCGTGCGGGACAGTTCGTGGCGGACCGATCCACGAATGTGGAGATCAAAGAAGGGATGATTTGGCTGCGTGGCTTGCAACGCGGCGACTACGATTTGCTGTTGCTGCGCGGCCGACAGCGCATCTCCATCAAGATAGCTCGGGGACCGCGACGCGATGGGTGCATACTCGGTACGCACCGGCAACTCGAAGTACGTGGTGACAACCCGCTGCAGATAACACGAATCACAGTGAACCCCAAACAACTTCAAGTCAAGCTTGTGGGCACCAGTAAATACACACGCGTCCACGTCTTCGCGACGCGTTACGAACCGGCGTTTTGGGCCTACCAGATGCTCGGCGGGATGCGCGATGCCGAACCGTATGAGCTGGTATTGGGGGATCTGGTCAGCCAGTACGTCGCCGGCCGCGATATTGGCGATGAATACCGCTACATTATCGATCGCAAGTACGCGCATCGATTTCCTGGCAACATGCTTGGGCGTCCCAGTCTCCTGCTCAACCCGTGGGCCTTGCGCAGCACCGAGACAGGCCGCCAGCAGGCCGCGCCGGGCGAGCGGTTCGCGCCGAGCGCGCCGCCATCCGGCCGTGGCGGTCGCGCCGGGAGCGCGAAACCAACGCCGACATCGCGGCTCAGTGATTTCACGAACATCGACTTCTTGGCGGATTGCTCCGCGGTGCTGCTAAACCAGAAGCCGGACGAGCACGGAGTTGTCATGCTGGATCGTGAGCAACTCGGTCCGCACCAGCGCATCTGGGTCGTTGCCATCGACCCCGATGACACGGTCTGCCGAGTAGTCGCATTGTCCGAACCGAAGCGTCACTTTGTCGACCTGCGTTTGGCCGAGTCGCTCGATTCGCGGGAGCATTTTACCCAACAAAAGACCGTCTCCGTGGTCAACAAGGGAGAAGAGTTCACGGTGGCTGACATGCGCACGGCGCGGGTCGAAGCATACGACAGCCTGGCGGGCGTTCACAAACTTCTGGCAACCCTCAGCCATAACCCGACACTGATCGAATTCGAGTTCCTCACGCACTGGCCCGACCTGTCGACCGAGGCCAAACGGGAGAAATACTCCAAGTATGCGTGCCACGAGTTGAATTTCTTCCTCTATAAGAAAGACCCGGCGTTTTTCCAAGATACGGTCTTGCCGTATATCAAGAACAAGAAGGACAAGACGTTTCTGGACCGGTGGCTGATCGGCGCGGATCTTACACAGTACTTGACGCCGTGGGCATACGAACGACTGAACACGGCCGAACGGATTCTGCTGGGACAACGGCGCGCGGACCAACAGAAAGCGACGACACGCTTTGTTCAAGAGCAGTACGACCTGATTCCGCCCGATGCCGAACGCTTCAATTTTCTGTTCGATACGGCGTTGAAGGGGAACGCGTTGGAAGCCTCGCCGACCACGTCGCTGGGAACCGTCATGCTCCGTTCCCGCAATATCGGCTCCGTCCGGCGATTACTCCAAACGCTTGACGAAAAACGGTTGGATGCCGCGCGTCCCGCGCCGGCCGCCCTCCCCAGATCCGAGAAGAGACTGGCCAAGTCGCGCAAATCGCCGCGGGAAATGGAAGAGCGCTTGGGAGAAGAGAACAAGAAAGCGGCCGATCGCGGCCCGCAGGCCATGTTCGGACTCAATGCGCACGGAACTTCCGGAAAACGCAAAAGCGCGGCGGATTTCTATTACAAAGAGGATCTCAAACGCCGCAGCCTCGCGCGCCAACTATACATCAAACTGGATACGACGCGCGAGTGGGCTGAAAACAACTATTACCACGTGCCGATCGAACAGCAGAATGCCAAGTTGGTCCAAGTGAATGGATTCTGGCGCGATTACGCAGAGCACGATCCCGCACACCCGTTCGTGTCAACGCATATCGCCGACACCGCGCGAAATTTCTCAGAGATGATGTTCGCCTTGGCGGTTACCGACCTGCCCTGGAAATCACCGAAACACGACACGCGGTTAGACAACAATAACATGACATTACATCCGGCTGGACCACTGGTTGTGTTTCATGAAGAAATCAAGCCGGCCAGCCATGTGGATAAGGACACACCGATTCTGGTCAGCCAGAACTTCTTTCGCAAAGACGACCGCTATCGGCACGTGAACAATCAACGGATTGACAAGTTCGTCACCGGCGAGTTCCTTGTGCAAATCGTCTACGGCTGCCAGGTCGTCGTGACGAACCCCACATCGACACCGCAACGTCTTGATGTGCTCCTGCAGGTGCCCCAAGGCGCGATCCCCGTTCTCAAGTCGCGCGTGACGCGCAGCGTCCACATGGACCTCGATGCCTTCCATACGAAAACACTGGAATACTACTTCTATTTCCCGCGGGCCGGACATTTTCAACATTATCCCGTTCAGGTCGCCAGAAATGATACGTTGCTGGCCGCTGCCACCGCCGTGCAGCTCAAGGCCGTTGAACAACTGTCGACCATCGATCGTCAATCGTGGAACTATGTTTCCCAGTTCGGTTCGAATGATGATGTGATTGGTTTTCTCAAAAGTAATAACTTGCAGCGTACCAAACTCGAGCGGATTGCCTTCCGCATGCGGGACAAGCAGTTCTTCCGCCAGGTTATTACCCTGCTCGAACGCCAGCATGTTTACAATCACACGTTGTGGTCATATGCCATCAAACATAATGACCCGCACGCCATTCGTCAGTACCTGGAACATTGCGACGCATTTGTACGGCAATGTGGCATGTCTCTCGACAGCCCCCTGCTCTCGATCGACCCCGTGGCGCGCGGACTGTACCAGCACCTCGATTACAAACCACTGGTCAACGCCCGCACGCAACAACTCGGGCGCGTGCGCCAGATTGTCAATGAGCGATTGTTAAAACAATACCAAAGCCTGTTGCGAATCCTCACCTATCAGAACAAGCTGACCGATGCACAACGGATGGAGATCACCTATTACCTGCTGCTGCAGGATCGTGTTGAAGAGGCGATTCAGACATTCAAATCGGTGAATCCAGACAACTTGGTCACGCGACTCCAATTCGATTATTTCACCGCATATCTGGATTTCTTCACCGATGATGCGAAACGCGCCGGGCCGATCGCGAAACGCTACGCGGACTATCCCGTCGATCGGTGGCGTAAGGCGTTCCAAGTCATCACCGAGCAACTCAGGGAGATCCACGGGGGATCGTCGTCGCTGGTGGACGCGCGCGACCGGGATCAGAAACAGACCAGCCTCGCGGCGCGTGAGCCGAGCCTCGATATCTCGGTCGCGGCCGATCGGGTTAGCATCACCTATCAGAACGTGAAAGAAGTTCGGGTCAATTACTACTTGATGGATATCGAACTGCTCTTCAGCCGCAATCCGTTTGTGCAGCAATACGCGGAGCAATTTGCCTCGATTCGCCCGAATCTCAGCACGCTGATTAAGTTGCCCGCCAAACAGGCGTCGGTCGCGTTTGATTTACCCGAGACACTGCGCAACCGTAACTTGATGGTGGAGATCCAGGCGGCCGGCGTAACGCGTTCGCAAGCGTATTACGCGAACGCGTTGACCGTGCAGGTAATGGAAAACTATGGGCAAGTCCATGTCACGCATAAGACGACCAGGCGGCCGCTCGCCAAAGTCTATGTGAAAGTCTATGCACGCATGGCGGACGGCGGCGTCCGTTTCTACAAGGACGGCTACACCGACTTGCGTGGACGGTTCGACTACACCTCGCTGAATACGAACGAATTGGACTCCGTCCGGAAGTTCGCGATCCTGCTTCTGAGTGATCAGGACGGCGCCGTCGTGCGCGAGGCCGATCCGCCAAAACGTTAGATCGCTCGTGGTGGCGATGTTGAAGCGATAAGAACGTCTCGGTCCCATATTCTGCCCCCTCTTCACCCGCCGCCGTTCGACCACGGATTCGCAGCGAAGACCTGGCAAGAATATAAGAGATTCTTAACAGTTCACGGACCAGAAGAAAAAGAACACTAATCGCCGCTAATTCTCGCTAATATCGGAAAACCTCACCTTGAAGTGCCTTCGACTTTTCC
>CAZSOG010000238.1:0-7091 GCA_964607555.1 uncultured Pirellulaceae bacterium
CAATCCGCCTTCCATTCTGGCAAAATGGCAATTTAGGGACAGACACTCGTTAGAGCCAGTGCCTCCCCGCTTGAGTAGCGGGCCTCCCGCATTACGAGGTGAAAAGAGGTGGCGGATGAAGCGTAAAAAATAAGATAAAGAAAACGCGTGCATAGTCAATCACTATCCCGCCCGCGGTTCCGTGACAGCTTCCGAATTTCTAATTTCTAATTTCACTCCGTGGATCGCGCCAGACCAAACAGAGTGGTTTCGTCTGGCGACGGTAGCCGGCCGGCACCGCGGACGGTCGAGTCGAATACCGACGCGGGCCGGCATCGTTGTGCACGAATTCATACAGGGGCACGGTGCACGGCGGAGGCGGATCGGTCCGCGCCGGCAGCGCGAAAAACACGGGCACGTTCGCATCGTCATTCGGTTCGGCAGTCACCGATTGGGCACGCAGCACGGCGACTCCCGAGTCCAACACGACCCGCTGTATTTCCACCGCGCCGGGAAACGTTCGATCGCACGCGTAGAAAGCAATTTCGCGCCCGGCGGACGATACGCGGGGCTCATGGGACGCGCCGAACTGAAACGCCGGTCCCCTGGTTGCCGTCGTCTGGTACACCGGCACGGGAAGCACCAGCCGCGAATCGGCCAGGTCCAGCCGGTACATGATCTGATTGTAATCGTACCGCGGCGTACGTTCCGGATTGCCCGAGAAGGTGTGTGTATAAGTCCCCTCGAAGTAAATGACGCGTCCGCTCGCTTTGGCAAACAACGGATGTTGCTTGGGATTGTAGAAACTGTACCGGTCGTGCGTCACGATCTTGCGTGCATAGACCCACGGACCGATCGGCGTGTCGGCTTCGGCGTACCAGATTTCACCGAGCAATGACGTTCCGAACGATTCGCACACGATCATGATCCAACGCCGGCGGTAGGGACTCCAGCTGATCGACCGCGCATGGATGCGCACGCGCTTGCCGGTTTCGATATCGGTCAGCTGGAACCAACCTTCATGCGGGCGGATCCGGCCGTCGGCAATGAGCTTGCGCTGCCGATCGGGAGTTAGCGGCACCGTGTTGCATTTCCACGCATATTGGATCGTGCCGTTTTGGTCGCGCGTGATTTCAATCGAGCCGCGCCGACTCCCTTCTTGAAAACAACTGTATGTCTCATACCGCGTTGGATCGAGATAATCCTCGACATCCGCGCGAACCCGCGTCATCATCGGGAAATAGATGTAGTCGACGCCGCCAACACGGCATGGTACCGAATGACCGTGTGGAACGAGTGGCGTGTCCAGGGGGATATCGAGTCGTTTGTCGAACTCCTCTTTCTGATCATTGAACTCGACAACGCCTTGCCCAACAACTTTCATCGGTTTGGCGATCTTCACATAATGGGCCAGCATATGCTCTTTGCCTGACGGGTCGCGCAGCACGGTCAAGCCATCGAGCCAGGTCGGTCCCTTGCCGGGTATGTGCGCGGTCGGTTTGGCGAACCCACGGTCGTCAACGAAGTAGTCGAGGTCGACGCCAACATCCGGATCCAGGCCACCATCGTTCGGCAGACGCGAGACGGCACCCGGCGCGTGGAAGTTGCCCAGCGGGTAGCTCGGACGGTTCGTATCGCCCCAGAACCAGTACATCCGGTCGCGGTAACGGGCCGTCAGCACGCTGTCCTGACCGAGTACCAGGCCGTTGATACAAGGCCGCTGCAGAGGGACCGGCTGTCCTACCAGCGTGCTGTCTCGATAAATCCCGCCGCCGGTCACGCGGTAGAGACGCTCGGCGATGTTGATCCGACGGATCTTCAGTGTGGTGGCGCCGCCGGCCGTCACATGAACGCGCGTGCCCCGATAACCGAACCCGTCCTTGGGAAACTCATACCCGTGACTCTTCACATGAAAGAACAGGGTCTGGTTCATGAGTCCCGGCTCGTGGAACGCCACGAGGCCATTGCTGTCGGTAACATAGCGGATCGCGTTGACCGTCTCCAACTCCACCAGTGGAACGCCTCGGCCAGTCTGTTGATCGACGACCTTGATCGCGAAGTACGCGTGTGGAGTTCCGGCCTGGAGCGAATCACGCGTGGACAGTGCGCGACCGACCAGCAACAGTGAAATTACCGAGAATACAAGGCGACGATGCATGGCCACTGCCTCCACAAAGAAATCCGCTGTCAACGGCTACGAACACGGGCGTTTTTCGCGGACGGCCGCGATTCGCGGATACGACTCAGCTGGTCGCTCAGCCGCTTGACGACGTCCGGCTTTTGGAGATACAAGTTATTGCTTTCCGCCAGATCTTCGTCCAGGTTATACAGTTGGCCTCGGGGCCCGCCGGGGGTCGGTTGCACGCGTCCGGGCTTCGTGAATCCACCGGAGCCGAGCCCGGCGATCAGCTTCCAGGGACCCGATCGAATGGTCATCAGACCGTTGGCCGAGGCGATCACCAACGGGCCTCGGATCGGCTTATTCTCCGGTTGTTTGCCGAGCAAGACCGGTAGGATACTGAAGCTGTCCGGGCCCGCGCCCTCCGGCAACGGAACATGGACGACATCGGCGAACGTCGCCAGCATGTCGGTGAAGCAGATCGTCTGGTGGCTGACCGAGCCGGCACTCACCTTTCCCGGCCACCGCACGATGAAGGGCATGCGGTGCCCGCCTTCCCAGGCGTCCCCTTTCATGCCGCGCAGACCACGCGTCGAATCATGACCGAACCGTGTCACATCGTGATCGTACCAGACGGGACCGTTGTCGGAACTGAAGATCACGAGCGTATCATTGGCGAGCCCCGCGTTTTCGAGCATCTGGAGTACGCGTCCGATCATCGCATCGACCATGACCGCGAAATCGCCGTACAGACCTGCCTTGCTGGTCCCGCGAAACAAGGGCGCGGGCAGCCACGGCGTGTGCGGCGCCGGGTACGCCAGATAGAGCATCAACGGCTGACGTTGTCTGGTTTTCGCATGGCTTCGGATGACCTCGACGGCCTCGTCGGTGAACCGTGGCAACACGTCCTCTAAGTGTAAGTTCGGTGCGATCCCGCCGGCACGCCAGAACGCGCCTTGGATCGGTGACCAACCGTCGCTGCGATGTGCTTCGATATGGTCCGTCGGCGGCTCCACGGCACGGTCACCGCGAATGTAGAAATAGGGCGGAATGTCGGTCGACGCACGGATCCCGAAAAACGTGTCGAAACCTCGATCCACCGGTCCGCCGGGCAACGGTCGGTCGTACCCGTTCTCGCGAAACCCGAGATGCCACTTGCCGACCATCGCCGTATGATAGCCGGCCGACTTGAGCAGCGATGCGATCGTCATCTGCCCCTCCTTGATCAGCGGCTGCTTGCGCCATACCGACACGTCCGTGCGGAACGGGTACTGGCCGGTCAGCAGCCCGTACCGCGACGGGTGACAGACGGATCCCGGCGCGTGCGCGTCGGTGAACCGCATCCCCGCGCGGGCCAACGAGTCGATGTTCGGGGTCGGGATTCTTGATTCCGGATTGAAACATCCGGGATCGCTATAGCCCATATCGTCGACCAGAATGATAACGATGTTCGGCCTTTCCGCCGCCGCGGCAAACGTACAGAAAAGCACCAAGAATGAGAGGATCCCGGCGAATAGCTTGGCCATGACTCAGTTCTCCCGTTTGACATTCATGCGTTGCGAAGGTCGTTGCAACATGGTCCCTGTTGCTTTTCTTCCCCGTTACTGGTGAGATTCGTGTTGTTCCTGGTTGTCGCGATTGCAGTCTGCGTGTGCGCACGCCTACTTCAAACAGTTTACTCGATTGCGGCTCGAGGTGCTGTGGATATGGAGCGTGCCACGAAAACCTGGTTGCACGGGTGGTGACGGCGGTTTAGTTTGAAGAGTCTGGCAGAGTCTAACCACTGATCCTGCAACAAAACAAACCCAACCCAGGAGGCGTTCCCATGGCTCGGATCCGTTTCAGTTTGCTCGCGGCAACTGCCACGCTCGTTCTCATTAGTCCTGGTCATGCAGCGGAATCCACATATTACTCCTTTCTGTTGGATGGAAAATCGCTCGGATCAGCGGAACTGCACGCAAGCGAGGTGACCTGGAACGGGAAGACTCGAACGCGTCTGATTTCAACCGCGACGCTCAAATTCGCGATGCTCGGCACGACGCGCAAGACGGTGCGCAAATCGACCACACTGGTTGATCCCGCGGACGGCAAACCGGTTTTCTACGAGTTGACACAGGACACCAATGGAACTGTCACACATATCGAATGCAAATTCGAAGACAAGCAAGTGCGTACTTGGAAATGGGACGAAGGGGATAAGAAGGGTGAGCCGCAGGTAACGGCTCTGGCGAAGAGACCGTGGATTCTGGGCAGCAACAACTTTGCTCATTGGAATATACTGACCAAGGCCGCGGTGACCAATGCGGGGGATGGCAGGGCCGAGTTCAGCGTCTTTTTGCCCGACGCCGGAGTTGTTCAGAACCTCCGTCTGGTGCGTGGCGAGCGCGCGGAAGTGGCTTGCAACGGCACGAAATACACGTGCCATCAGTGGGACCTGGAGGGTGCCGGGCTCAAGCAGTTCGTGGATGACGCGAGTGGCCAACTGGTGAAAATGAGCATTCCAAGCCAGAAAACGACGGTCACGTTGTCGGACAAGCGAACCGTGCAGGACGCGGCCAAGGAAGGGGCGCAGGAGATTCTGGCCCAGCACTTCGTCCAATCGAACGTGTCGTTTGACGATTTTCTCGCGATTCGCATGCTACGTGCCAAGATTGGCGTCACGGTGATCGGCGAAGGCGTCGCCAACAAGCCGTCGGTTCTCAAGACATACATGCAGGCATTTGACGGCAAGAAACAAGACGCCCATGTCACGGGCACCGTGACGATTCATTCAACTCCGTACACGCCGAAGGCCTCGATTCCGTTCACCGCCGCGGGCAAACCGACGCCCGATCTCGCACCGTGGCGGGAACCGAGCCTCATGATCGAGAGCGATGACCCGGAAATCGTATCGCTGGCCAAGGGTCTGACGGAGAACGTATTCGATCGCTGGCAGGCCGTGCTCAAGATCGCCGGCTGGGTCCACAAGAATGTTCGCTACTCGATTGCCGATTCGCCGTCCGCCCGCCAGGCACTTAAGAAACGGACCGGTGACTGTGGGCCGCACGCGACCCTGACCGTCGCCATGCTGCGTGCCGTTGGCGTCCCCGCGAAGCTGGTCGGCGGCCTGGTCTATACACCCTCGTTTGGTGGCAGTTTCGGACAACACGCATGGATCGAAGTCTACATGGAAAAAGACGGCTGGATCGCATTGGATCCAACGACCGGCGAACTTGATGAACTGAGCGCCGTGCATATCAAATTGTTCGAAGGCATGGGCGGTGTCGTTCCCGAGAAGATCGAGGTACTGGACTACGCGCCAACGAACCGAACCCCGGTCGACGCGGCTCCGGCCGTCGCCAAGCCATTGCCCTGGAAGTACGATCATGATTACACGTACACGTACTTTCAAAACGGTAAGAAGCTCGGGACGCAGGTGTTTCACGTCGCGCGGCGCAAGCGTGACGATCGCATCGACCAGGAGCTTACCAGTAAACTCGACCTTACCGCTTCCGGCACGCACGTCGTATCGACGACCCGGATGGTACTGCAGCCGAATGTGCTGCCCGTTTCGTTCCATCGCGACTTCCAAGCGGGCGGTACGAAGGTAACTCGGCAGTGTGACTTTCGGGACGGTGCCGTCCACGTGGCAATCACCGGAGCGGCAGAGATGCAACGTGACATTGCCATCAAGCCGGGAACCTATTGCTTCGACAATAACCTGATCCCGTCATTCGCGATGATTTGCGCGCAGTTGGATCTGAAAGAAAACACGCGCATCCCGATCCGTACTTTTCATCCGACGTCGATGAGCCTGATCTCTCTCACGTTCGAGGTCAAGGAGATGAAGACGATCAAGGTTGCGGGCCAAGACATTGAGTGTTTCGAGTGCGCGGTTGCACCGCTCAACAACACGTTCTGGATCACGCGTGATCGACGGCTGGTCAAGGTCGAAGCCCCGGGCGTGGTCATCGATCTCAGTCCGGGAACTGATCCATAACGCGGGCTGCGCCCGCAGCCGGTCCGGCGCGGGCGTGTCTCGGATCAGTGCGGCACGCTGTGCCAGCCGGAGTCATCCCACGGAGCGGGCCTGGAGGATGGCGATATCGCGGGGCGCGATGCACGGGCGCTGGCGGCGGGCGTTTGTCGGGCGCGCGTGAGACTTGTTGGCCACACGATGGCCGTGCGTGCCCCCGGGCCAATGTGCTGCAAGGCAGCCACCCGGTCGCGTGGATTGAGCAGTTGTGGCGCGTCGAGGCTACTCGGCGTCTGACGTTGTGCGTCGGGGTCGGGGATCGGACGCAGTTTCAGGTTGCTCGCGCGCGGTGTTTCCGGCGGAGAGGCGGGAGCATTCGCGGCCTTGGGACGCTCGCCACCAAAGTGAAGGTCCGCCATCGGCGCGGGTTTCTGGCTTGTCCGTGTTGGCGTACTGACGCCACCGTTTGCCGGCTTCAGGCTTGGTGCGCGGTCGGCGGGAGTGGTTTCGCCGGCAGGTGGGGCGCCGGCGGGTGGCGACGTACCGGCTGGCGGGGCCAATGACTGGGGCGCTGGGACGGAGCTCGGCGGTGGCGGGACCTGAATCGCCCCGCCACGATTACCATAATAGGGTGCCGGGGCCGGCGTGGCCGGAGTTGGCACCGGTCCCGGAGCCATGACGGCCGGAGCCGGCGGCACCAGCATGCTCGGTCCGCACACGGTCGTCGGTGGGGTACAGCATACCGGCGTTGGCGCGCAGACACCGACGGCGGGTGCCGGCGGCCACATGAACGGCCGAAATAGACGTTGGAGAAGCCCCTCGCGGACACGCTCGGCCTGCCATGTATAGGTCACGCATGGTTTCATCACCGTCAGCGGGTACCCGGTCACGGGATCTGTGGCGACGACCGGTCGATACGATGTCACCGGAACGCGTTTCCAAGTCGTCTTGTAATACGTTTGTGGGATCGGGTTGATCTTGGGAGTCGGCGGAATATATGCCGGGGGTCCTTGTTGCGCGGTCGGCGCAGACCCAAAA
>CAZSOG010000239.1:0-7091 GCA_964607555.1 uncultured Pirellulaceae bacterium
TTGTATTGGGTGAAGGATTAATCGATCACTACGCGTGAGCAAACACCGTAGTCCGCCCTCGTTTTAGGGGCGCGGGGACACGATTTTCATCGTGTCCCCCTCGAAAGCGGGCGGCAGCAGCACATCGCTGGAATCACGCCCATCCGGAGTCGATTCGCCCGCGCCAGCTCTCGGAAAAGCGATCATTGAAATGGGCTGCTGGCGCTCGGCCTCGAAGGGGACACGATTTTCATCGTGTCCCCACTCTTGTGTTGCATTGGGTAGTGTGACGATCGCGGAAAATCTTGCCGGCGATGCTGCGCCTATGTCGGCCTACGTGATTCGGCGCTGGCATTCACCTCCCGACACACCGTTCAGTGTACGAGAATGGAACTCGATTCGCCAGCACGCACGCATGGCGCTGGAACTATTTCGAGTGGAAGGTCGACTTGTGAGCACGAAAAGGAGCTCGGGCATGAACGCCAGCAACTGGGATCAGTGGCCCGTCTGTCCGCAATGCGGACGCCGGCGGCAAACCGTCTGTCCGGTCTGCGCGACAGCGGGGATCGAGTTCGATTTGGCCGAGTACTTGGCGCCGCCTGAGTTGGGGCGTGAAACACGTACCGACGGCGAACCCACGCCGCCGGCGGCGGAGAGCGAGTTGGAGGTACTGCTGATGTGTCCGCAGTGCGACGAGGCCTTCCACCCGCGGTTTTATCGTCTCTGCGCCGAGTGTGGATTTGATTTCGGTGACGGCATCGAAGTTGCGCAACGCGAGTCCGCAACGCTCTCCCCACGCGTTGCCTGGGCCATCGTCGGCATGGTGGCGCTCGGCGTCGGACTGTTGGTCTACTTCTGGTGGCTGTTGCGCTAGGGGCTAGCTGCTCGCACTTCGGTAACTCAACAGCGCGCGGCGAAAAATCCAGCGCGAGGCGGTCAAACTGAGCAGGGTTGCCACCAGGGCGAAGATCGCCAGTCCCCAGCTGAGGCTTGCCGCGGGGCGCAATGGTTGGGCCAGCAGTCGTGCGGGGACGTTGATCACGACCAGAACGGGAACCACGAACGTGAAGAAACCCCATAAGGGGACGCCCCAACCGCGTCGATAAATCTCCATCGGATAGCGGGCGAAATTCGTGATGTAGAACCAGAAATCATACAAGGTCTGGTTGCGCCCCAACCAGATACTGGTCGCGGCCAGTGAGATCATCAGGCTGTACAGGATGGCCACGCCACAGATGATATATCCCATGTATAAAAAGGGGGTGCCGAAGCTCAAGATCAGTGGATTATCTCTCTGGTGGACGAGGTGTGTCAGGGCGACGACAAGCAGGACGATGCCGGCGGCCAGATTGGACAGTCCCGACCATTCCACACGTTGGCACGAGACCAGGAATTGCGTGTCGATCGGTTTGAGCAGCGCGAAGTCGAGGTTCCCGGTCCGGATCAGCTCGCTGAAATCCTGCGCGTTCGGCATGAAGAACGTCTGCACCAGGCTGTTCACGATCCAGGTTGTCGCCAGAAACACGAAGAACTCGTACTGCCCCCAGCCACTATGGGCGCCAATTGATGGCGCGTGATGAAAGATGATTAGATAGAATCCAACGTTCATCACGGTCCACGAAACCGATGAAATGCACTGCACGATGAAGTTCCCGCGGAACATGATGTCACGCACCAGACTGTTGCGCGCGAACGTTAACAAGACCGTGAGATAGGCGGGACGCACCGTCACGACAGGCTAACCTCCAAAACCACTGTAACGCCGAACTCCGCGCTGGAACATGAACCGCGAAAGCCCAATGAAAAAGACGATCCATGCCCCTTCGATCCACAGCCCGCGGACCATTTCCGCCGGACTGACCTTGCCGAGGAAGACGGCCGCGGGGAAATAGGCAAGATATTTTAACGGCAGCAGATTGACCAGGAACCGCCATGGTTCGGGCAACATGTCCAACGGAAACATGTGCCCGGACAAAAAGAAGTTCAATAACATATAGAGAAACAGCAACGAGCTGACTTCGAGGAACCAGAAACCGACCAGACCGATGCTCGCTTCAAGAAAAAAGCCAAGCACGAAAGCCATGATCAGCGCGGCGACGTAGCCACTGAGCGTGGCGGCGGGTGGCCAGCCGTCGACGAAATAACCGCGGCACAAGAAAAAGACGAACGCGAACGGCACGATCGCCACGCTATAGTAGGCCAGCTTGTGCGCGGTGCGCGTCAGCAGCAGGAAGCCGAGAAAATCGACCGGTTGGATCAGAAACTTCTTGATTTCACCGTTGCGAATCTGCAACGCGACTCCCGACGCCAGGCCGGGCATGCTGGAAAACGCGCGGCTGACCATCGACAGCAAGTAGTAGGCCACCATGTTCGGAAACGTATAACCGACAATACGTCGGTCCGCGCCGCGCAGCGTGCCGACCGCGTCAAAAATCGCCCACCACAAGAATATCTGCGTGATGATCGGCAGGAATCGTATCAACGTACCGAGCGCGAAATCCCCGCGATATACGAGTCGCTCTTCCAAGGCGATACGCAATATCGTCCACCAACAGCCGACCCGCGCGGTGACCGATCGGTCAAATTCACGAGTGATCGCCATCGGCTTGCTCCACTTCCGCGAATGCGCGTGCGATCACGTCTTCCAAGGGGGGGTCTTCAACGGCGATGTCATCGATCGAAAAACGGTCCAGTATCGTGGCCAGCACGTGGGCCACTTCCCGGCGATCGATTCGCAGTCGCGCCTTCGGTGGCTCGATCTCCAGGACCGTTCCATAACGACCGAGCGCATCCAACGCCTGATCCTCGGCGAACAGAATGGTCACTATTTTGTCGTTACTGAAATGGTCAACGATTCCGGCCAGTGAGCCATCGTAGACGATGCGACCGTGCGCGATAATAACGACGCGGCGGCAGAGGGCCGTCACATCTTTCATATAATGGCTCGTCAGCATGATCGTGATTTGGCGTTTTTCCTGATAGTACTTCAGGAACTGCTGTATATTGTGTTGCGCGACCACGTCCAAGCCAATCGTTGGCTCGTCCAGGAACAAGACATCAGGGGAATGTAGCAGCGCTGCGATCAGCTCCATTTTCATGCGTTCGCCGAGCGACAACTCACGCACCGGCTGCCCCATGAGTTTGCCGACCTTGAGCAGATCGGTCAGTTCATCGAGCGTGCCTTGGAAGGACTCGGGCGCGATCCGGTAGATCTGTTGATGCAGCCGAAACGACTCTTGCGCGGGCAGGTCCCACCACAGCTGGTTCTTCTGGCCCATCACCAGCGCGAACCGGCGCCGATAGGCGTTTTCGCGCCGCCACGGGACGTGCCCCATGACGCGCGCGGTTCCGCTGGTCGGCGTGACCACGCCGGACAGGAGCTTGAGCGTGGTCGTTTTTCCCGCCCCGTTCGGGCCCAGGAACGCGACGAACTCGCCCTGCTTCACCGTGAGATCAACTTCTCGAACCGCTTCCACGACTCGATATTGGCGGTGCACCAGACCGCGCAGCGAAGCGAATAGCCCTTCCCGCTTCTGGTAGACGCGATATGATTTCGATAGTTTCTCAATCTCGATGAGTGCCATGATTTGGCCGATTATAGGGACCGCTCCTCGCGCTCAACAGGTGCGTGGGCGCAGTTGGCCGCGACCGCCGTCGTTGCCGCCCCGAATCGACTGCCCTATAATCAACCCCGCCCGATCCCGAGCGTTCGGCACGGCGGATCCTTTGGCACGCATCTTACACGAATCCTGCCAGGCATGGCTTCTCGGGTCACTAACATGACCGCTGCTACTCGAATTGGAATTGGGCACGACACCCATCGAATAAGCCAGGGTGGACCACTTCAGCTAGGGGGGGTCGCTATTTCCTGCGCGTTTCACCTGGTCGGGCACAGCGATGCCGACGTGCTGCTGCATGCGGTGACCGACGCGCTGCTGGGGGCCGCGGCAATGGGTGACATTGGCGACCTTTTTCCGGACACCGACCCCGCCAATCGTGGACGTGATTCGGCGGAAATGCTGAAAGTGGCATATGAGCAAGTCCATGGGTCTGGTTATGATCTGGTCAATCTGGACTGCATTGTATTTGCCGAGCGTCCAAAACTGGGGCCCCACAAACGGGCTATTCGGACAAGGCTCGCCGGGATCTTGCAAACGGATGTCGCGCGGATTGGTGTAAAAGCCAAGACGGGCGAGGGAGTTGGCGTGATCGGACAAGGACAGGCGATCAGCGCTCAGTGCGTCGTTTTATTAGAAGGGCAACGAGGCCATGGCGATACACATTTATAACACACTGTGTCGTAGCAAGGAACTATTTGAACCGGTTGATCCGCCGAAGGTCGGCATCTACTTGTGCGGGCCCACGGTTTACGATCGGGCCCACATCGGGCACATGGTCGGGCCGGTGATTTTCGACACGATCAAGCGTTACTTGACCTACTCGGGCTATACCGTGACGTGGGTCGTAAACATCACGGACGTCGATGACAAGCTGATCGACAAAGCGCGTGCACGGAACATGTCGATGGCGGAAATCGCGCGTGAGAACACCGCGGACTACCTGAAAAACCTGGCCGGACTCGGCGTCGATCAGATCGACGAAATGCCGCGTGCGACCGAGTCGATGGACGAGATCATCGCCTTTGTCGAGGCGCTCATCGAGCGCGGGTTTGCGTACGAAGTGGGAGGCGACGTGTTTTTCGACGTGGCGAAAGATGCGGAATATGGCAAGCTGACCAATCGCACGATGGATGCGTTGCAGGGTGAAGGTGGCGGGGCGGCAGCCAAGAAGCACTCACCGGCCGACTTCGCTTTGTGGAAGCGTGCGAAGCCGGGCGAACCGTCGTGGGAGAGTCCGTGGGGGCCGGGCCGCCCCGGTTGGCATATCGAATGTTCCGCGATGAGCCGCAATCGGCTCGGCAAGACGTTTGATATTCACGGCGGCGGTTTGGATCTGGTTTTTCCGCACCATGAAAACGAAATCGCGCAGAGCGAGTGCTGCCACGGCCAGCCAATGGCCAAGTATTGGCTGCACAATGGTCTGCTGAAACGTGCCAGTGCCGGCAAGGTCGGTGGGCGTGCCCAGCGTCAACCGGCCATGGAAGGAGCCCCGCTGACACTCGAACAGATCCAACAGGCGACCGCTGAAAAGGAGAGCCGGTCGGCCGGCGCCGGGGGACTGGCCGAGATGATCGAACAGCTTGGGGGCGAGCAGATTCGGTTCTTCCTGCTGCGCACGCATTACCGCAGCACGGTGGTCTTCAGCGAGGCCACATTAGCGGAATCCCGTGTGGCACTCAACACGTTCTATCGCTTTTTCGAACGGTTTCAGCGGGTCACCGGACAGTCGTTTTACGCGGTCGAGTACGCACAACGCCGCGCCGCGGGTGATTTCGACGCGCTGGGCGACCCATTGCTGACCAGCGTGCACGAGCACCGTGCTGCCTTTCTGGACAAAATGGACGATGATTTCAATTCGGGGGCCGCGTCCAGCGAGCTGTTTGAACTGGTTCGCCTGCTCAATAAGTTTGTCGACCAACGGCAACTCGAAGACCCGGCCAACCGCGAACCGGATGATGTCCAGCGTCTGCGGCGGGCAGCCGGCACGCTACGAGAAATGGCCGCCGTGCTTGGCCTGTTCCTCCGATCGCCGGCACCTCAGCAGGATGATGGGCAGGACGAGGGTCTGGTCCAACAGTTGATGGGGCTGCTGATCGAGCTACGCGCGACGGCGCGCGGGAGCAAGGATTTTGCCACCGCTGATCGCATCCGGCAACGGCTGCAAGAGATCGGCATCGTGCTGGAGGATCGCAAGGATGGAACCGGCTGGCGACGTGAAGACTGATCAGGCGGTCGGCAAGCGAACCGAATGCCTGATTGGTGTCGATCCCGGGCTGAATATCACCGGTTACGGCATCCTCGATGTCTCCGGCCCGCAGCCCGTCATTCGCGAAGCGGGCGTGGTGCGCAGCCGGGCACGCGGCAGCTTGGAGACGCGTTTGGCCGAGATCCACGACGGGTTGCGGGAAGTCCTGCTGGCGTTTCAGCCCGACAGCATGGCCGTCGAACAGCTCTATTCGCACTACAAACGACCACGCACCGCGATCCTGATGGGACACGCGCGCGGAGTCATCTGTTTGTCCGCCGCGCATCGGAACATCCGGGTCTATCATTATGCGGCCACGCAGGTCAAGAAAATGCTGACCGGCAACGGCCGCGCCCCGAAATCGCAGATTCAGTTCGCGATTTGTCGCGAGTTCGGCCTTACCGAGGTGCCGGAGCCTGCCGATGTGGCGGACGCCCTGGCGATTGCCCTGTGCCACTTTCATTTCCAACATAATCCGCTGGAGCTCTCGTGATCACTAGAATTCAAGGGCAATTGACGGCCCTGACTGATGTCGCCGCGACCGTTCAAGTCGGCGCCTTCGACTACCAGGTGCTGATCCCCGATTATGTCCGTCGGCAATTGCAAAGTCATATCGGTAGCGAAGTGGCGCTGCATACGGTGCACTACATGGAGGGTAACGCGACGCAAGGCAAGCTCACGCCGCGGTTGGTCGGCTTTCAGACCGTTGTGGAACGTGAATTTTTCGAGATGTTTTGCTCGGTCGATGGCGTGGGCGTGCGCAAGGCGTTGCGCGCGATGGTCCGGCCGGTCCGCGACGTGGCCACGCTGATCGCCGACCAGGACGCCAAGGGGCTTGCCACGCTGCCCGGGATTGGGCCCGCCACCGCCGAACGCGTCATCGCCAAGCTACGCCGTAAGATGTGCAAGTTCGCGCTAATCGCCGCGCGGTCGGAAGCAACCGAGTCGACCGTGCCCCAGGATCTGGTCGAAGACACCTTCCAACTTCTGCTGCAACTGGGCCACAACGAATCCGACGCGCGCCGGCTCCTGGACGAGACGCTCGCGACCAAGAAAAAATTCAAGGACGTTGATGCGCTCCTGCACGCCGTCTACGACTTGGCACACGCACGCGAAAAATAGCAGCGCCCGCCCGCCACTGCGAAGCCCACCCCGGGCTCCGAGCATGATGGATTCTTAGGCTGTGGGATGCGCGCACGGTGCGCGCATGTTTTTTGGCCGGGTGGCATCCGCCTTTGGCGGATGAG